>NZ_JAZDRM010000020.1:0-85466 GCF_047501495.1 Ancylobacter sp. G4_0304
CGCCCCCTCCGGCGTGCGCGAGAGCCGCGTGTCGCTCGCCCGTGCCTTGGGCGTCGCGGCCATGGCGGCGTCGAGAACCGGCACGGCGGCTTTTCCTCCCCCCGCGAGGCGCAGCGCCTGCGCGCGCACCTGCGCCACCCGCCGGGACCAGCCAGCGCCGAAGGTTTTCCAGGTCGAGAGCGCGCGCAGCATGGCAAGCCGCCGGTCGCACACCTCGCCAATCAGCGACGCCACGTCGCGACCCGCCAGCGCGGCCAGCGTCGCCTCGCCGATCTGCCCGTCGGCGGCGACGCCCAGCGCCCGCTGCAGCCATTTGGCGGCCTGCGCCGCGCCGGAATTCACCGCCGCGTCGAACAGGCAGTCGTCCAGCCCGGCCGGCAGGTCGTCGCCGCGCACCGCGACCCAGTATTGCACGCGATAGATCGCCCTGAGCTCGGCATCCGTGATCTGGCGCACGTTGCGGGTCTTCAGTCCGGCCCGCCGGCGCCAGCCGTCATAGACGCGCTGGGTCACGCCCTTCATGGTCGCCCCGCCGGGGTCGCGAGGATGGTCGGACCAGCCTCCCTCATGCACGAGGACGCGCGAAAGCGCCCCGTCGAAGCTCGACGCGGTCATGGCAGCTCCAGATCTTGGGTTGGTGGGCCCTTGGCGGGCGCAGTCTTCAGGCGGCGGGCGAGAGCAGTGGCTTCTCGTTGCGCCGGTTGAGCCTCTGGCGCAGCCGCGCCAGCGGGCGCTCCACCAGCCGGTACATCAACGCGCTATAGGCCCAGGTGCCGAGGATCACGAACGCCGCGCGGATGGCGGGATGCGCCTCGGGGAACCGGCTCTCGGCAATGCCGATGAACACGAAATGCACCAGATAGATGGTGAATGAATACAGCCCGATGGTCTGCATCGGCTTCGAGCGCAGCAGCCGGGTGACGACGGGGATGTCGGTCTGCAGCACATAGGAAAACAGCACGAACAGCGCGGCGCCCTGAACCGAGTAGCGGATCGTCTGCCGGAACTCCTCGTTGCGGATCGCGAACATCGCCAGCAGCGCGAGGAGAGCGACCCCGACTTGCCAGCGCGTCGGCCGCCACGCCGCGCGCCCCTCCAGCACCGGGTTCTGCCACAGCGCCAGCACGCAGCCGAACAGGATCGAGTCGATCCGAGTATGGGTCATCTTGTCGTTCGGCGCGACGATACCGAAACCGTAGACATTGGCCAGTCGCACCATCAGCACGGCGACGCAGGCGATCGCGCACCACAGCGCCAGCCGCTTCGGCCCAACGCGCGGCAGGAACAGCCCGACCACCAGCGGGAAGAAGAAGTAGAAATGCTCCTCCACCGCCAGCGACCACAGCGGCATGCCGGGAAAGCCGTCCAGCGTGGTGTAGACGTCGGTGTAATTGGTCAGGAACAGCACATCCGCCGCCACGCCCGGCCAGTCGATCGGCCGCCCGATCAGCCCGACGCCGATGCAGGCGAGGCTGAACGCCCCGGTGATCCAGAACGGCGGAATGATCCTGAGCACGCGCCGCGTGTAGAAGCCGGCATAGCTGATGCGGCCGCTATTGTGCATTTCCAGCCGCATCAGCGAGGTGATGAGGTAGCCGGAGAGAAAGAAGAAGATGGTGACGCCGAAACCGCCCGGCACGATGCGGTCGAGCCCGAGATGCGACAGCACCACGATACCTACCGCCACCGCGCGGATGCCGTCGAGGTCCGGCAGATGCGGCATGCGGGTGACCGCCAGCGCGTCGGGCACGGGCACAACCGATCCGGCCGCGGGCTTCGGGCGCTCTATCCTCACCACGTCTCCAGGGTCCCCGGCGCCGAGGCGCGGAATATCGAGGCGAGAGCTAGCATGCAACAATCCGGCCGTCGACATGGCGGGCCGTGGCGCGATGGTACCCGGCGCCGCAGGCTTCTTCGTTCTCACTCACAGCCGGCCGTCACTGCGACGCTGGCGCCGGCCATTCCTCCGGCGCGACCTCGCGCACCGGCAGGCCGGCGAGCCATGCGTGGCGCGTCGCATGCGCGGGGTCGACGAGCACCGCCTCCGGCAGCACCCAGCTCGTGCCGTCGCCGAGCGGGATCGGATCGAGCGCGGCGCCCGGCGCGGTCGGGCCGCGCACGGCATCGGCCTGTTGTTCGGTCAGGATGATCATGGCGTCACGGCTCCCACGGCGATCAGATAGGCGCGCAGCGCGTCGCGCAGGGTCAGCATCTCGGCCGCGCTCAGCCCGGCGCCCCAATGCGCGGCCGCGATCTGGTTGATGCCGTAGAAGGTGCCGGACCGCAGCACGTCGAGCGGGCTTCCTGGCAGCGCGCCGGCGGCCTCGCTCATGGTCGCCCCCGCCACGCCATCGGCATAGGCGGTCGCAAGGTCGCTCGCGGTACGCGACCAGGCGAGATGGCGCGCATAGGTGCCGTTGATGGTCATGGCCGCGCTCGCATGCACCGCGAACAGCGCCGCGCGCTCGGGACTGGAGCCGGGGCGAGCAATACTCAGCCGCGCATTCCCGGTGCTCGTGTGGTAGCCCACATCGTAAGAGGTGCTGGCCGTACCCACCGGTATGCTGGTCAGCGGCCACATGCCGAGATGCGCCGAGGTTGCGGTCATCCGGCTGCCGCCGCCGGTGGGGAGGAAGCCGCCGGCAAGCCGGCTGGTCGCCCCGTCGCCCTGCCAGCCGCGATCGGCGGCGAAGCTGGGCGAGTTCACCGCCGTCAGGTCATAGGCGTCCTGCACCCAGTTCAGCCGGCTCGCCTGCTCGTGATGGGCGGCGAGGATGTAGAGCGCGTCGAGCTTCGCCCACACCCCACCGGCCTTGAGCGCGCCGATCAGTGTCGAGACGAGGTGCAGGCGCTCCGGCGCGGGCGCCGTGGTCATGCGTGCGGCGAGCGCCTGCGCCTCCGGCAGCAGCAGGCGCCCGCCCTTCCGCCGCGCCGCCTGGGCGAGGCCGAGACCGATACCGAGCATAGGGGAGTGTCTCCTCATCTGCGGCCCCGCGGGCGCGCGGCGCGGCCCGCGGGGTCCGGCGCGCCTCAGTCGATGGTGTGGACGACGATGCCGGCGGTGGAGCCGGTCGCGTAGACGCGGCGCACCAGATATTCCGGCACGCTCGCCTGCCCGGTCGGCAGCGGCAGGGTCAGCGGCGCGTCGTCGGCCGCGTTCACCGGCAGCAGCTTGATCTGCGCCGAAGCAAGGCTTGCCGGCACGAACACGCGCAGACGCGCATAGCGGGCGAGGTCGAGCGTGTCGCTCGGCGTGACCAGCGTGCCGGCACGGCCGAGGCCGGTCGGTGAGACGGCGACACCGCGCCAGGGGTCCTTGGCGGAATCATAAGGCATGTCTGTTCTCCGAAGGATGGAACGTGAAGGCCCGGCTCAGGTCGGCGCGTTGAAGACGAGGGTGTAAAGCACCAGCTTCACCCGGCCGCCGGTGAAGCTGCCGCCGGCGGCGGTCACGCGCAGCGGCGTGTCGGCGTAGAAGGCCTGCGGGCCGATCGCCCCGACATTGCTCGCCCCGGCCGCGATGCCCAGCGTGCCGCCGAACTTGGTGGTCTCCCCGGCGATGCCGACGCCGTAGGAGGTCGCCCCGGTGATCGCGGTCACGGTGCGGCTCGCCACCGCGAGGCAGATCGCGCGGTTGGGGATGACGATGGTGGACGCGACGAAGCTGCCCGCCAGCACCAGTTCCTCCTCCACCGCCCGCAGCGCCGCCGCGCCGCCGGAGGCCGTGCCCGCCATAAGATCGGACCAGCCGGTGCCGTCATGGATCAGGCTGAGGCGCTCGGCGGCGACGAAGGCACGCCAGCCCGCGCGCGGCACGAGAAACCGCCAGCCGCCATCATACAGCGCGATCTGCCCGGCATGCCCCGCCCAGTCGCCGCTGCCCCCGGCGGCCACCAGATGGCGGTCGCCATTGACCGGAGCGCCGGGCGGGGTGGTTCGCGTGCGGTCGAGCACGGCCAGCTGCGTCGCCGCGTCCAGCAGCGTCAGCGCCTCATTATGGGTGACATGCTTCTGCGCCTGCGCGGCCGCGAGCAGCGGCAGCGCGAGAAGAGGTGTCGTCTCGCTCATGGCGTGTGTCGGTCCTGTTGGCGGTTCAGAGGGTCAGATGCGCGTCCAGCGGCGCGCCGGCGCCGACGCTGGCGGAGAGCTGCACCACGCGGATGTCGAGCGCCGCCTGCGGCCCGCCGAAATCGGCGGTCTCCTGCGCGCTCGCATAAAGCTGCGAGGGCATCGTGGTCTCGAAGCTGCGCACCACCGCGCCGCCCGAGAGGATGTCGAGCCGGTAACGTTCGCTCGCCTCGTTCAGCGGCACCTCGGCAAGGTCCCAGGAATCCCCGCCCGAGCGGGTCCGCCGGATCCAGCTCAGCGTCACGCCGCCCGCCCCGCGCCGCGCGCGGGCATGGACCGGGGCGAGCGGCAGCAGCGCCCGCGCGGTCAGGCGCGTCGAGACTTCAGTGACGCCGGCATCGCCATGCCCGCGATCCGAGCGCCCGACGCGCAGCGTCACGCTGCGGCCAAGCGGATCGAGGCCGGCCGCGATCGGCGCCAGATTGCGGTCGAGCCGCACCAGCGTGGTGCCGGCGGGCCAAACGTCGCGCGCCATCGCCTCGGTGCCGAGCTGTCCGCGCAGCAGGCCGCCGAGCCGCCAGCTATTGGCCCCGATCAGCGCGGCGTCGAGAAACTGCACGATCTCCGCCGCCCCGTCGGGCGCCACCAGCGCCAGCGTATTGGCGCCGCCGAGCACGTCGATCTCGCTCAGCCCCGCCAGCACCCCGCCATTGAGCGCTACGTCAAGGCTGACGCCCCGCCGCCAGCGCCACACCTCGTCCGGCGCCAGCGCCTCCAGCGTCCGGCCAAGGGTGGCGGGCGCGGCCAGGCTCGCCACCGCCTCGAAGCTCGCCCCGCTCAGGCTGCGCCACAGCGTCATCGCGCCGGGCCAGGGCCGGGCGAAGGCGGCGAGCCAGCCGAGCGGCGGCGCGGCCGGATCGCCGTCCGGCAGCGTCGGCAGCGCCAGCGCCACCAGTTCCGGCGGTCCCGAGGACTGCGGCAGCGGCAGGGGCGCGGCATGCCCCTCGCGCGCGGCGAGCCGGAACACGCCGGGATCGATGCTGCGCGCGCTCACCGCCCGCGCCTCGGCGTCCTCGATGCCGGTGATTTCCATCAGCCTCTCGCGCCCGTCGCGCGTGAGCCGCACCAGATCGCCCGGCTCCAGCGCGAGCCGCGAGGGCGCCAGCGCGAAACTCGCGCTCTCGCGGCTCGCCCAGGCGTCCTGCAGGTACATTTCCGCCAGCCCGGCGGCGAGGCCGGTATCGGCGACCATGGCGAGGTCCAGCGTCGCCTCGGCGCGGGCCGTGCCGGCCAGCCGGCGCGAGCCCGCCGTGGCGCGGCGATAATCCCCCGCCGCCTCGATGAAGCCGAGCGTCACGCTCAGCGGCAGTTCCGCGTCGCCGGCCCGCACCCGCCCGAGCGCCGGCTGGCCCTCGACGGCCACCAGATCGTCATCGCCGATCGCAATCGCCGTCCCCGCGCCGCGCATCCGCAGCGCCAGCCCGCCGCCGCGTTCCGCCAGCGCGAAGCCGAAGGCCCGCGCCAGCGGCTCCAGAGCGCCGCGCGCGCTGGTTGGCCGGTCGACCACATAGCCCTCGATCACCCCGGTCAGCCCCGCGCAGTCGATATCCGTCACGCCGAAATCGGCGGCGAGCCGCGCGCACAGCTCGCTGAGCGGCGCGGCGCCGAGCCGCCCCGTGAGCCAGTGCCCGGTGCGCCAGTTCGCACCATCCGCCCACACCGCCTCGGCGCGCGGGAACGCTGGAAACGGCCGCGCATCCCAGGTCCAGGCATAGAGCGTCGCGGGATCGACCATCCGCCCGCCCGGCAGGCCGCCATGGACCGGATTCACGCCGTCACTGTGGAAAGCGTCGAGCATCGCCTCCAGGTGCCGGCGCTGCATCAGGTCGTCGCGCTGGCCATTGGAGAACGGCGGCAATCCGCTTTCCACCGATTTCGGGTCGGGAAACACGCTCGGCCGGTTCGCGCCCTTGTCGACCGCCGCGCAGCCGATCTCGGTGAGCCGCATCGGCTTGGAACCCGGCACGTAGGCGGTCGGCGCCACTTGCCGCACCCCGCCGATCCGCTCGTGATGGGCATTGCCCCACCAGCTGGCGAGGTCCTTGACGCGGAACACCCACGGCTCGCCATAGGCCCCGTCGGTGATCGGGCTGCGCGCCTGCGCCGCCCGCGCGGCCTCGTCCGGGTAGAACCAGTCATAGCCGTCGCCGCCATTCACATTGCCGGCGAGATAGGCCCGGTCATAGCCGCTCTCGTAGAGCTGCGCGTCGAGATGGGCGTCGCCGTCGCGCCAGTCGGCCAGCGGCGCGTACCAGTCGATGCCGATGAAATCGATCGCCGGCGACGCCCACAGCGGATCGAGCGGAAAGCGCACATGCGCGCCGCCCTCCATCACATGGGCCCCGTATTCGGTCCAGTCGGCGGCATAGGACACGCGGGTGCCCGCCCCGACGACGCTTTTCACATCCGCCGCCAGCGCGGTCAGCGCGCTCACCGCCGGATAGCTGCCGGCGCCGGAGCGCACCCGGGTCAGCGCCGCCATCTCCGAGCCGATCAGCATCGCCTCGACCCCGCCCGCCGCCACCGCGAGCGTGGCGTAGTGCAGCACCATGCGCCGCAGCGTCCATTCTTCCGGCCCGGAATAGAGCACCTGCCCCGAGGTGACGGTGAAATGCCCCGGCGCCGCGCTGCCGAACAGCGCGTTCACCTGCGCCGCCGCGGCCGCGGTCGCGTCCGGCGATCCGGGACGGCCCGGCGCGGGGTGGCAGGTGATGCGCCCGCGCCAGGGATAAGCCGGCTGCGCGCCGGCCTCGCTCCATGGGTCGGGCAGCGTGTTGCCGGCGGCGATGTCCATCATCACGAAGGGATAGAGCGTCACCTTCAGCCCGCGCGCCTTCAGCGCCTCGATGGCGCGGCGCACGCTGTCGTCGGACGGCGTGCCGCCATAGGCTGGCTTGCCGTCATATTGCGTGACGAGATAGGCGTCGGCCCGCGTCTGGCCCGCGACCGCCCAGTCGATCGGCAGCACGCCGAGCCGGTTCGCCTTCACCCGCCGCTCGACGCCCGGCTGGATCAGGCAATTGCCGGCGCGCAGATCGGTGCCGAACCACGACACCACCAGCGCGACATGCTGGAGGTTCGGGCAGCAGGCGAGCAGCTGATCCAGCGAAGCGTCGAGATCGCTGGCGGCGAAGGTCACATGCCGGTTTTCCGGCGCATAGGCGCCCGGCCCTTCCAGCCGCGTCACCTCGCGCGGGTCATAGGCGAATTCCGAGGAGCCGGGGATCAGCGTCACCGCCGTCAGCCGGGTCTCCAGCTCGCCGATGGCGCGCTCGACCTCGACGGAGATCTGCGGCAGCCGGTTGCCATAGGGCGCCAGCGCCAGCCGCTCGAAGGCGATATAGGCGAGCCCGCGATAGGCCGGCGCGTTGCCCGCACCCTCGAAGGCTTCGATCATCGGGTCGGGCAGTTCGTCCTCGCCGCCGAGGTGCACCCGGATGTCGAGCCCCTGCCGGTCGAGTTCCTGCCCGTCGGCCCAGATGCGACCGATCCGGTTGACCCGCCCCTCGCAGATGCCGACCGCGAAGCGGCCGTAATAGCTGTAGGTGGTGGAGGTCGATCCCCCGCCCATTCCCGAGCTTTTGCCGCCGGAGGATTGGGTCTGCGTCGCGATCACCTCTTCCACCGGCGCCGCCCAGATCACCTGTCCGGCGAGCCGCGCGCGGCCATAAACGCGCGGCATCGAGGCGCCGTCGGTCGAGGTCATCGAGCCGAGATCGTCGAGGCGCGGGCCTTCCGCGTGCCGGCCCGGCGTCAGCAGCGTCTGGTCCAGCACCGCGCCGCCCAGCGCGCCGAGCGCCCGCCCCGCCACCGCGCCGAGCGGCCCGAACAGCGCCCCGCCAACCGCCGCACCCGCCGCGCCGAGAATGAGTGTCGCCATGATGCCCTCTCTTGTCCGATATGCGGGTCGCCCCTCGCACGCGCGCCGCGCGCCCTCTCCCGCCGCGAAGAGGGCCAGGTGAGGGCGGATGCCCCGCCATCATGTCCGGCGCGCCATTGCATTGACGCCGCCCGTGCGCCCCACGCGCGACGCACCCCCTCTCCCCGCCGGGGAGAGCGCTGGGGTCGGGGCCACGCGCAACAAGTCACGCCTGCCCTCGTCGCCTCGGACCGCCCTGCCCCGCGCGGGCCTCACGCCCCCGGAAACGCGAAGGCGTAGGCGAGCCGGCGCCGCCACCAGGGCGCGAGGAACACCTCGGCCACTGCCGCGCCGTCATGGGCGTGCACCATGCGCTCCGGCGTCACCAGAAGAGCCGCGTGCTTGGCCGGCACGCCGGGCCTGAAGCGGAACAGCAGCACGTCGCCCGGCCGGATCGCCTCGACCGCCACCGGGCGCAGATGGCGCATCCCGGCCTCCAGCATCTGCTCGGCCCCCGTGGCCTCGGCCCAGTCCGGCGTGTAGGCCGGCAGCGCCTCGGGCTCGTCGCCCAATACTGCCCGCCACACGCCGCGAATGAGGCCGAGACAGTCCGCCCCGTGGCCCTTGCAGGAGGCGCGGTGCAGATAGGGCGTGCCGATCCAGGCCCGCGCTTCCGCGACCAGCCTGCCGCGCATTTCTTCCGCCGTTCCGCCCATCACAGCCCTCCCGGCCGCGCCACCTTCAGCACGGCGTCGTTGCCGGGCATGTGCGGCATACCGCGAAAGTTCAGCGCATTGCCGAAGCGGGTCCGACAGGTGGCGAAGCGCTTGTCGCAGCCGGCGGTGACGGTAAAGGGATCGCCCGCCATCATCGGCTCGGGCGGGCGCTGCCACAGTTCCAGCCGCACCACGCCGCCGGCCGCGGCATGGGTCTTCACCTCGACCGAGACGCCGGTATTCGCACCGCTGGTGAAGGTCAGCCGCCCCTGCGTGAAGAAGCCGGCGGCGAAGCTCTCCAGCCCGCCGGCCCTGAGCAGCGCCGGCCCCTCCACCGCGCTGACGCCGCCGGTGCCGGTGAACCCGCCGGCCAGCGCCACGCCGCAGCGCGCATCGCCGAGATCGGCGTCGCAACTGCTGGCGAACAGCCGCCCGCGCACCACGTTCAGCGCCTCAGCGAGCCCGCGCAGCTCGGCGACGAAGCGCCCGTCCTCGCGTCGCACCTCGCCGATCCGCGCGCGCCGCAGCGCAATGAAATTGACCGGCGCCGACCAGTCCGCCAGCAGCAGCTCGACCCAAGCGCCGTCATAACGCCCGGCGTCGAGATCGGCCTCGGTCATCGCCTCGTCGGTCAGCGCGGCGGACATCTCGCCGCCATCGACCGCGAAGCCGAGCTGCGTCGCGGTCTCGCTGCCCGAGACGCCGCCCGCCGCGCGGAAAACCGTGCCATCGACGGCAAGGTCCTCGTCATGCTCGGTCAGTGCCAGCACCGCGCCGTCGCGGCGGGTGATGCGCCAGCAGCGCGCGAGCGTGGTCGCCCCGCCCGCCAGCGCGGCCGCGAATTCGGGGGGCAGCGTCTTCATGGCCGGATCTCCACGATCGGGATGCGGGGAATCTCGCCGGCCTCGAAGGCGGTGAGGTTCACCTCCAGGAAATCGCTGTCGAAGCGCACCGGCACGTCGAACTGGTAGCCCGCCGTCACCTGCGCCCCGCTCGCGGGCACATGGCCGGGCAGGAAGGTCACGATTCCGGTCGTCGCATCCAGCGTGAAGCCGGTGCCCGCCACCTTTTCGACGCCCGCCACCGCGACGCGCACCGTCCCGGCGACAGGCTTGCTGATCGGGCGGGTATAGGGCGCGTGCACGCCGCCATAGGTCTTCACCAGCGCGAAGGCCGCCTGCGCCCCAGTGCCGAGGCCGAGCCCCTGGTCGAACGGCGTCACCGCCGCCCCGGGCGCAGCCGAGGCATGGTCGAGCCGGTCACGCCAGCGAAAGCCGTAAAGCCGCCCGCGCCGCTCCTCGAAAAAGGCGACGATGGCCGAGAGCTGCGCGAGCGATTTCACGCCATAGCCGGCATCCCAGCGCCGCCGCGAATGCTTCAGCCTGGTGTTGCGTTCCTCGCGGCCGGTCAGCGTGGTCACGATCTCGGTCGCGCGCTCCGGCCCGCCTGCCGCGCCGAGCGCGACATCGAGCGGAAACAACGCCTCGTGGAAAGCGGCCATGCTCACAGCCTCCTCTCGCCGCGCGCCACCGCGCGCGAGACCAGCCCGGCGAGATAGGCTTCGGAGCGGCGGAACGAGGAGGCGTCCGGCGTCGAAACGTTCACCGTCACGTTCACCGCGCGCCCGCCGCTCCCCGCCGCGACGCCGAGCCGGCCGTCCGGCCCGCGCGACAGCGGCAGGATCGCCTCCGCCCCGGCCTCGCCCATCAGCCCGACATTGCCGCCGGCCATCGGGAAATAGGTCGGCGCCGCCACCACTCCGCCCGAGGCGAAGGGCAGCACCCGTCCGCCCGCGAGCGCGTCGCCATCGGCAAAGCCTGCAAGCCCGCCGGTGAGGTTGCCCAGCACGCCGGCGATCCCCTGCTCCACCGGCCGCAGTGCGACGTCGAGGGCGAGCGAGGACAGCCGGCCCGCCAGCGAGCGGAACACGTCGTCCGCCTCGCGGCCCTTGACCACGGTTCCGGTCAGCGCGTCGCCCACCGCCCGGCCGAAGCCGCGCGCCAGCCGCTCCGCCTCGCCGATTTCGCGGCGGAACGCCGAGGTATCGGCGGAAATCTCCACCGTCATATCGTCCAGTTCGGCCATGGAAGCCTCATTGATGAAAAAGGAGGGGGCGACGAAGTGCCCTCAGTCGGGAAACCGCGCCATCAGCCCTTGAAGCCCGGCGCGGTCCATCGCGGCGCGGGCCGGGCCGGCATGGGCGGTCATCGCCGCCGCCAGTTCGCGCGGCGTCAGCGTCCAGAAATCGCGGGAGGCGAGCCGCAGGCGGCCGAAGCCGAACGCCATCGCCTGTTCCCAGGGAAAGGCGGTCGCGCCGGCCTTCAACCCGCCTGCGGCGCCGTAGGGCCCGATGCCACCCCGCCCGGCTCGCCCGCGCCTGGCACCGTTCCGAAGGTCGCGGCGATCAACTCGCCGACGAGGCGCGCGAACCCCGCCGCCCCGCCGGGCGTGGTCATGCGCGCCACCTCCGCGTCGCTCACCTCCTCGCCTGCCCCACGCAAGCCTGCGGCGAGGATTGCCACCGCGTCCCGCGCCGACAGCCGCCCGCGCGAGAAGCGCTCGGCCAGCGCCATCAGGTCGCTCGCGCCAAGCGCGCCTTCCAGCTCGGCCAGCGCGCCGAGCGTCAGCACCAGCCGGCGCGGTCGCCCGTCGAGTTCGGCGGCGATCTCGCCGCGGTGCCGGTTCACCGGAGCCTGTGCCATCGCCCGCCCCTCACAGCGCCGCGAAGCTCAGTTCGCCCGCGCTCTCCAGCGCGATGTCGAACGTCACCTCGCGGTCGTGCTCGGCGGCGATCTCCAGCGCGGTGATCTGCAGCGGCCCGGTCACCGTGCCGAAATCCGGGATCACCACCTGGCAGTTGCGGATCACCCCGTCGAAGAAGCTCTGCCGCAGCAGCGCGTCAGAGGCGGCATCCTTGAACACGCCCGAGCCGGAGACCGAGGCGCGCTTCACGCCGCTGCCGGCCAGCAGCTCGCGCCAGCGCCCGGCGCTCTCGGCATGGGTAATGTCGACCGGCTCGGTGTTGAACGCGATCTGCCGTGAGCGCAGCCCGGCGACGGTCACATAGGCGGTGCCGTCATGCATCTTCAACAGCAGGTCCTTGCCCTTCTGCGCGGCCATGGGTTTTCCCTTCGTGGTAGTCAGGAACGGTTAACGTTGTTGGTCTAGAGTGAAGACATCGCGTGAGAATCCGGTCGGAATCGACTTACATTTTTGATTCCGAAATCCCGGCCAAGCGACTTCATGTTCAGAATCAGATTCAAGGCCGGAAGCTGAGTCTGCTCAGAGTCTTGGCGCCACTTTTTCATCTTCATCCAATTTCTCAATTTGACTCCGTCACCGCCCGCAGGCGGATGGCGGCCCGGTAGGTCTTCCCGCCCGCCTCCCGACGGGTCTCGGTCCCCGTCACCCGCAGGTTCACCAGCCGGTGGCCGGGCAGCGCCGGAGCCATCCCCTCCAGCACGTCGCGCACCAGCCCGGCGATCGCCTGCGCCTCGCGATGCCCGCCCTGGCGCGACCAGGCATGGAGCGTGAGCAGGTGCTCCTCGCCCTCTTCCGTCGCCGTCGACCAGTCGTTCACCCGCCCCTCGGCGAGCGTGACATAGGGCAGCTCGGCGCCGGCCGGCGGCTCGTCATGGACGCGGGCGCCGCCCAGCGCGGCGGTCAGCGCGGCATCGTTGGAGAGCGCGGCATGGATCGCCGCGCGCAGCAGGTTGGCGGCGCTCATCGGTCCCTCCTCGGAATGGTCGGCACAGGAAGGCGCCAGCGTCTGGGACTGCGTTTCAGCCGGGCGAGAAGTTTCACGGCGTCTCCTCCCGGCAGCGGCAGAGCAGGCGGCGCCCGCGCCCTTCCGGGTCGCTCACCGCCTCCACCTCGAAGCGCCGCACGCCCAGCCGCAGCCGGTCGCCGGGCTGCACCGTGGCGGGCGCGCGCACCGTGATGTCGTGCGTCAGCGCCGCGACCGCGCGGTCGGCACTCAGCTCCGGCCGCGCCCGCGTCTCGATCGCGCCCCAGAGCGCATCGACCGCGATGAAGGCGCGGGTCACCCCGCCCTGCCCGTCCGGCGTCTCCACCGGCGTCTCGTGCACCAGCCGGTGCCGCAGGCTCCCGAGCGCGCTCACAGCCGCATCACCCGATAGGGCGCGACCAGCGCGCCGAGCCGCTGGGGAAAGGCGGCGGCGGGGCCGGTCACGTCGCGGTGCTCGTAGAAATGCGCCAGCACCACCCGCACCGCCTCGATCAGCGCCGAGGGCACATGGTCCGCGCCCGCGCCATGGCCCGCCACGATGTCGATGGCGATGCCCGCGAGCGGACGCCCCGGCGCCGGCACCATGTGCCGGTCGACCCGGATCAGCCCCGGCAGCCGCGCGGCGTCGCACAGGAACGCCTCCGCCGGCACCGCGATCTCCGTGCCGGCGGCGTCGATCACATGGGCGGCGCTCACCTCGCGAAGCGGGTTCACCGGCGCGGTGATCAGCCCGCAGGCCGGCCAGGCATCGCGGACGATCCGCCAGCTCTGGTCGATCAGCACGCGCCGCGTCAGCGCCTCCACGGTGGCGCGGGCGGAGGTGATCAGCGCACCGATCAGCGCGTCCTCGGCGTCGTGGTCGACGCGCAGAAAGGTCTTGGCCTGCGCGAGCGTCAGCGGCTCGACCGCGGGCCCGGCAAGAAGCAGGGCGGACATGGGGGCTCCTGTTGTGTCGTGGTGAACATGCCGGCGCGGCCGCGGTTGACGGCACCGGCGCGGGCGGCGAGAACGGCGCTCAGCTCCACGCCGGAACCGCCCATGCTCCGCCTCGACCGCTTCCTCTCCCGCCCTCTGCCCCGCCGCCTTGCCCGGCCGCTTTCCGCCGCGCTCGCGCTCGGCGTCCTGCTCGCTCCGGGTCTGGCTCCGCCGGCGCAGGCCATTGTCGGGGGCGCGCCCGCGTCGCGTGACCTGGCGGCGCAGACCGCGATGATCGTCTCGACACGCGGCGCCTCCTGCACCGGCGTCGTTGTCGTGCCGAGCGTGGTGCTCACCGCGGCGCATTGCGTGCAGCCGGCGGCGGATTACGCGGTGGTGGTGTTCGAGGCCGGCACGCCCCGGCTGATCCCGATCACCCGCATCGCGCTGCATCCGCGCTTCGATCCGAATTCGTTCGAGACCCGGCGCCCGACGCCGGACCTCGCCTTGGTCAAGCTGGCCTCGCGGCTCCCCACCTCATTCCGCCCGGCCAGCCTGTCGGCGGAGGTGGCGCTGCCGGCGCGGCGCACCGGCTTCACGCTCGCCGGCTTCGGCGTCGCGCGCGATGGCGACGGCGCCTCGGCCGGCACCCTGCGCACCGTCGATCTGCCAAGCATCGGCACCACGGGCGGCATCATGATCCGCCTGTCCGACGGCGCGGCGAAAGGCGGCTGCACCGGCGACAGCGGCGGCCCGGTGTTTCTCGACGGCACGGTGGCCGGCATCATCGGCTGGTCGACGGCAGCGGGCGGTGCGCGCGGCTGTGGCGGCGTCACCGGCGCGACGCTGGTCGGCCCGCAGCGCGCCTGGATCGACGCGACCGCGCGGTCGATGGGGAACTGAGCGGTCCCGGCTTATCCTGCATCAAGGACGACACGGCGCCCGCGCCTATCCTGACAACAGGGAGGTCGGCCATGCCCCATGCGACGCCGCGTTTTGCGCCTTACCCGCTCGGGCGCGTCTACCAGCTCATCGAGCCCGGCCCGGTGGTGTTGCTTGCCACCTCCCGCGCCGGCACGCCCAATGTCATGACCATGTCCTGGCACATGATGGTGGAGTTCACCCCGCCGCTCATCGCCTGCATCGTCAGCCCCGGTGACCATTCCTTCGCCGCGCTGAAGGCAACGCGCGACTGCGTCATCGCCATCCCGCCGGTGGAGCTTGCCGACACCGTGGTCGGCATCGGCAATTGCTCCGGCGCGCACGTCGACAAGTTCGCCCGCTTCGGCCTCACGGCGCTGCCGGCCGAAAAGGTCGCCGCGCCGCTGATCGGCGAGTGCTTCGCCAATCTGGAATGTCGGGTGGTCGATACCCGCCTGGTGAACCGCTACAGCCTGTTCGTGCTGGAGGTGGTCGCGGCGTGGATCGACCCGAAGCGCGAGGCGCCCCGCACCATCCACCATGCCGGCTATGGCCGGTTCAGGGTGGATGGCGAGGAGATCCTCATCGACTCCCGCATGCCCTGAGCGGGCGAAGGCTCACGCCGCGAACTTCAGCAGCTTGATCGCGTCGAAGTCCTGCACGCCGCCGCCCACGCGCTTGGTGGTGTAGAACAGCACATAGGGCTTGGCCGAATAGGGGTCGCGCAGCACCCGCACCCCGGCGCGGTCGACCACCAGATAGCCGCGGCGGAAGTCGCCGAAGGCGATTGACAGGCTGTTATTGCCGATCGAGGGCATGTCCTCGGCCTCGTGGACCGGGAAGCCCAAGAGACTCGGCTGCGCGCCCGGCGCGGTCGGCGGCGCCCACAGATACTGGCCGTTCTCGTCCTTCAGCTTGCGCACCGCGCCTTGCGTGCGGCGGTTCATCACGAAGCTGCCGTTCTGGCGATAGCCGGCCTTCAGCGCATAAACGAGATCGACCAGCGGATCGGACGGGTTGGCGGCCGGGAAGTCGCCGGCCGCGCCGGTGGCGATGAAGCCCAGCTTGCCCCATTCCCAGGCGCTCTCGTCGACGCTGGTGTAGGAGAGGAAGCCCTTCGGCTTGTTCACGCCGTCGCCGGTCACGAAGGCGGTACCCTCCTGCGAGGCGAAGGCGGCCTCGACCTCGATCGCCAGCCACTCGTCGAGATTGACCGCCGCGTCGTCGAGCAGGGTCTGCGTCGCCGCCGGCATGGCGTAGAGCTCCATCGCCGGGAAGGCGAGCTCGGCCAGCACCGGGCTGGTGGTCTGCGGGCGGGCGGCGGTCTCGGCGACCCAGCCCACCGCCGGGCCGGAGGTCATGAACGGCTTCTTGTAGGTGCCGCCGGAAATCACGCGCACATCGGCGATGGCGCGGATCGGGGAGAGCGCCGTGAGGCGCTTGCCGATCTCGCGCTCGGTCTCGCTCGGCACGACATAGCCGCCATCCGCGCCGACACCGGCCGACATCGCCTTGGCCTCGATGCGCTTGAGCCCCGAGGCCTCGCCGAGCCGGACATAGGCATCGAACGCCGCCTTGTGCTCGCGGGCGGCGAGGTCCGCCACCATGTCGGCGCGCCCGCCGAGACCCGGCCGGCGCGACTTGAGCACCAGCTCGTCGATCAGCGCCTTCTGGCTGTCGAGCGCGGCATTGATGCGCTCCACCTTGTCGAGCGTCACCGCATCGACGCCGCGACGTTCCAGCTCGCCGAGCCGCTGGTCGTTGGCGTCCTTGAACGCCTCGAAGGCGCCCATGAATTCCTCGAAGGCCGCCGAGACTTCCGGGCCGGCGGACTTCACTTCGGGAGCGGGAGTACGAAGGGTCATGTGGCTCATATCCTTGTTCGGAAAGAAGAAACAAACATGCCGTCATCGCCGGGCTTGACCCGGGGATCGGTCCTACATCGCAGTCGCAGGCTTCACACGCCTCACGCCGGCAGCGGCGAAAGCCCCGGCAGCGCCCGCAGCCGCCGCGCGCCCCGCCGGATCGCGGCGGCGAGCGAGCCGCCGGCGCGCTTGACCCCGGCGATCCGCGCATCGGGCTGCTTGGGAAAGGTCACCACCGAGATTTCCCATAGGTCGATCCGGGCGAGCCGCCGCACCTTCGAGCGCGGATCGGTGCGCCCTTCCACGGCGCGGAAGCCGATGGAGAGCCCGTCGAGCGCGCCCGAGCGCATCAGCGCCAGCACCTCGCGGGCGCGGGCGACATCCAGCGTCAGCCGGCCGCGCACGAACAGGCCGCGCCCATCCTCGGCAATCTCGGTCCAGGTGCCGATCGGCTCGGCCGGGTCATGCTGGAACAGCATGCGCACCCCTTGCGTCCCGCGTTCGGCGAGCGAGCGGGCGAAGGCCCCGGGCAGGATCATGTCGCGCCCGAGATCGACCCGGCCGAACAGCGCGGCATAGCCCTCGAAGCTGCCGTCCGGCTGGATCGCGGCGAGCGCCCCGGCCGAGGCTTTGGTCTCCAGCGAGGGCGCGAAGCGGCGGGAAACACCGAGGCTCATGCGCCCTCTCCCTGTCCGCCCGGCTTGCGGGTGGCTGCCGCGCGCTCCAGCTTGCCGAGCGTGCGGGCGAACTGGCGGAACACCTGCGGCACGTCGCCCGCGCGGGTGGGCGCCGGCAGCTTCGGCGCGAGCCGGTGGAACTTGCCGGGCAGAAACGCCCGGATTCGGGGTGTGCCGGTCATGGATCGTCTCCGAACTGGCTGTTGAAGCGCGCGATCTCGCGCACGAAATCGTCGAAGCGGCGCACCGCCGCGCCGAGCTCACGAAAGGCGGCCCAGGCAAAGCCGGAGGCGCCGAGCGCCCACATCAGCAGCGCGAGATGGCCCAGATCGCCCCGCGCGGCGAAAGCCTCGATGAGGGTCTGCATGCGCGCGCCTTTCCTGATGCGATCGGTATGGGCACTGCCGAGACGCCCCGGGTGGGACCATGGCAATCACTGCGCCCCGGAGGGAGCCGAGAAAGCCCCGTTCATTGCGCGCCGCCTTGGCGCGCATGGCGCCGACGAGCACGGGGATGTCCCTAAGCGCACTTTGCTCCCCTCCTGTCGGGGAGAGGGCCGGGGTGAGGGGCCGATACCGGACAGCCCTGCACGGAACCCGCCCCACTCAAGCCTCATCCCGCCAGCAGCGCCGGGATTGTCCGAAGCCGGCGCGGCCATCCGGCCCGCGATCCCCGATCACCGCGTGCCCGGTATGAGCCGCTGAACATGGCAACCCGCCCACCCCTTCGGCACGAGGTGTATGCCGCCGCGGGTGTCTCCCTACATCCGCAAGTGGGTGTCCCGACCGCTCCCCGCCGGTGAGAGAGCCGAGGCCGGGCAGCCCCGCACGGAACCCGCCTCACTCAAACTTCATCCCGCCCGTAGCGCCGGGAGGGTCAACGACGGGGCGCGGCCATCCGGCCCGCGACCTCGATTCACCGCGACGCGGCGCGGGGACGCGCATCCGGGGATGACGGCGCCTTGGCTCCCGCCTTCACCCCACCCCGTATCCCACCGCCTGCCGCTTCTCCTCATCGGTGAGGAAACCAGCCTCCGAGACCCGTCGCCACAGCGCCTCGCGCTCGGTGGAGAGCGCCTCCACGGCGTCGAGGTCCGGCTCCAGCGTCAGCGGCCCGGTGCCATAGGCCGGCGCCAGCCAGCCGGCGAGCGCGGCGCCGATCCGGCGCGCCATGGGCAGCACGGTCTGGCGCCAGAACACCCGGTTGGCCTCGGCGTAATTGGCGTAGGTCGCGTCGCCCGGAATGCCGAGCAGCATGGGCGGCACGCCGAAGGCCAGCGCGATCTCGCGCGCCGCGGCGTTGCGCGCCTCCAGAAAGTCCATGTCCTTGGGCGAGAGCGAGAGCGGGCGCCAGTCGAGCCCGCCTTCCAGCAGCAGTGGACGTCCGGCATTGCCGGTGCCGGAGAAATTGCTCTCCAGTTCCTCCTTCAGCCGCTCGAACTGCTCGTCCGAGAGATTGCCCGCCCCGCCATAGACCAGCGCGCCGGAAGGCCGCGCGGCATTGTCGAGCAGCGCCTTGTTCCAGGCGCCGGCGGCGTTGTGGATGTCGAGCGCGATCTGCGCCGCCTCCAGCGGAGGCGCCCCGTAATGGTCGTCCAGCGGGT
The DNA here is from genome assembly GCF_047501495.1 of Ancylobacter sp. G4_0304. Taxonomy (NCBI): domain Bacteria; kingdom Pseudomonadati; phylum Pseudomonadota; class Alphaproteobacteria; order Hyphomicrobiales; family Xanthobacteraceae; genus Ancylobacter; species Ancylobacter sp. G4_0304. The sequence goes on from NZ_JAZDRM010000020.1 coordinate 18,433, forward strand.
TGAACAGCGCGATGTGCAGGATCGGCGGAACCGCGCCAGCTCCCGCGACCTCCTGCTGGAAACGCACGCTCTGCCCGCCGGCCGTGTAGTCATAGGCCGCCGCCCAGCCATCGGCGCCGGGCACCACGCGCATGCGGTCGGGCCGCAGCACATGGAGTTCGCGCACCCGCCCCTCCAGGCTCACCGCCTCGACATAGCCATTGCCGGAGAGCAGCAGATGCGCGCTCAGCGCCTCCATCAGCACCGGCCCGCTCATCTGCGGGTTGGGCCGGGCCAGCAGCGCGGCGAGCGGGTGGCTGTCCGGCTCGCGGCCCGCCTCCATCAGCGTGAACACCACCTGCCCCGCGCTCTCGGCGATCATCCGCACGCAGCGATGGGCGATGGCGTTGCGCTGATAACCCTCGCGGGCCAGCGCCCCATAATCGCGCGGCGTCCAGCACGCACGATGCCCGGACAGCAGCGCCACCAGCCCCCCGGTCCGCGAGGCCTTGACCTCGGCCGGGGCCTGCGGGCGGGAGCGAAACGGCAGGCGAAGCGGCATGAGGAAGCTCCAGAAAATGAAAAAGCCCGGCGCGAGCCGGGCTTGATGGGAAGGGTCGGGTAGGTGGAGAGGGGTCAGGCGGCTTCGCGCCAGATAGAAGCCGGTCGAAATCAATGATCTTGGTCGTCGGAGGAGATGCCCCCTGCCTGCTGATAAGCTCCGTGAAGCTGCTTGGCGAGCATTGCGGAGAGCAGTTCTTCCATCTTCGACACGTCGATCCGGCCGTCGCGGAATGCCGCGTCGGCGGCGTCCAGCGCGTCGAAATAGGGTTGTCGATTCTTGGTGATCTGGTCGGGAATGGTCGGCAGTCCCGGCAGCACGGCGCCAAGGCGGATGCAGAGCACCACATAGGAGGTGATGCGCGAAGTGCGTCCGTTGCCATCGGCGAACGGATGAATCCAGTTCAGGCGCCACATCACATAAGAAGCAAGGTGGATCGCCGTCCGATCCCAATGATCATTCACATAATCGCAGAGCTCTTCGATCAGTTCCGGCACCACATGCGAGCCAGGCGGCTCGTGTTTGCTACCTTCGATCGCTACTCCGGCCGGCCGGAAATTGCCTGCATAGCTGCTGATGCCAGCCAGCGCTTCTCGCTGCAATCCGAGGAGATGAGAAACGCGTAACTTGAAGGCGCCACCCCTGTCCAATGCGGCTTGGATCATCGCCAACCCGGCATCATACTGGCGGAGGCCGTTACGGGCCTCCGCTTCCGCTTTCTTGACAGGATCGGTGATCAGTTCGGCTTCATCGGCGCGGCTATGGCGCTGAGCCGGCGTCTCACTGTCCGTCACGCACCTGCCTCGCCAATTTTTCGGCCTGCTCATTCACCATGTCGCGCGTGATGCGATCATTCTCGAACGAGGTATTTCCATAAGCAAAGCTGCGACGCTGCTGTTCGCGATGCTCCGCAGTGGGCTCCACGCGCTTGGCCGCCTCGATCAGCTTCTTCAAATCATTGGTCATTTCGGCCTCCCGCACGATGCAGCCTTGAGAAATGCCCGAACTGAACCATTCCAGATTCGGCATCTTCAATTCGCAAGCTTGGTATATGGGCCCTTTCCCGAAAGTTGCCAATTTGGCAAATAAGCCACATCCCCCCTCACACCCGCCTCACCCGCGGCGCCGTTTCCTTCGGGCCCAGCGCCAGCGCGGTGATCGCCCAGACCAGCGCGTCCATGCGGTCCGGGGAGCGGCCAGAGGAGAGGCCGCCGGTTCCAAAGTCGCACATCTCGTCCTCCAGCGCGGGAAACGCCCCGGCGTGGCGCACGCGGCCGCGTTCGTAGAGCGCGGCCACCGGCTCGGCGCGCAGCCATTTGCCGCGCGTCGCCCGCACCTCGCTCACCGGCACGCCGTCGTCGAGCGTGGCGAGGATGGTACGCACCATCTCCCCGCCCTGGTTCACCTCCACCACCACGCGGTCGGCGGCGAGCCGGTGATGCAGCGCCACCACCCGCGCCCCCCACTGGCTCGGCGTCAGCCCGTGCGCGCTCTCGTCGGCCAGCACATGCACCATGCCCTCGCCGTCGAGCCCGGCGGCGACGATGCCGCAGGCATCCGCCCCCTTGCGCGAGGAGGCGGGCGGGTCCACCGCGACCACGATGCGCGTGAGCGGCGGTGCCTCGTCCTCCCGCGCCTCCTCGATCGCCGCGCGGCGCCACAGCGCGTCCGGCCGGTCCTCGACCAGGTCGCCGTCGAGCTCCTGCCGCCCGAGCCGCGTGCCGGCATAGCGGCCCACCACGCCCTCCAGAAAGGTCGGCGCGAGGTGGACGGCGTTCTCCACCGTGGCCATCCGCGTCACGGCGCAGCGCGGGTCAGCGAGCAGGCGGCGGATGAGGGCGGTCGGGCGCGGCGTGGTGGTCACCATCTGGCGGGGATGGGTCCCGAGCCGCAGCCCGAATTGCAGCATGTCGAAGGCGGCCTCGGCATAGCGCCATTTCGCCAGCTCGTCGCACCAGGCGGCGTCGAATTGCGGGCCGCGCAGGCTTTCCGGGTCGTCGGCGGAAAAGCCCTGCGCGATCGCCCCATTGGGCCAGACCAGCCGGCGGCGCGTCGGCTCCCATTGCGGGCGCTCCTGGCGCGGGTGCACGGCGAGCAGGCCGGAGACCCCCTCCACCATCACCTCGCGCAGGTCGGAGAGGCTCTCCGCCACCAGCGCGATGCGCCCCGCCGCCGGGCCCTGCGCGCCGGTCGCCAGCGCGCGCACCCATTCGGCGCCCGCCCGCGTCTTGCCGGCGCCGCGCCCGCCCAGCATCAGCCAGATGGTCCAGTCGCCGCCGCCCTGCGCCTTGTCCGGGGCCATCTGCGCCGGGCGGCCGAGCAGCGGCCAGCAGTGCAGCAGCCACTGCGCCAGCTCCGGTGAGAGCGCGTCGAGCGCGGCGTCAAGCCGTCCGGTCCGCCAGCACGCGTTCAAGAGTTGCCGCAAGCTCGCGTCGGTAGGCTCCTGCGTCACGCGGCATCTCCTCGTCGTCGATCTCGTTGTCCTCGCCGCGCTCCAGCGCCGCGAGTTCGCGCAGCGAGCGCACCAGCACCGCCAGCGTACGCGCCGCGCGCTCGGTGTCGGCGGCGACCCCGCCCTCGACCTCCAGCCCGGCGCGGGCGACGAGGCGCTCGACGGCGGCGATCTCCGCCTCGATCCGCGCCACCAGCCGGGCGATCAGCGTCCGGCGCGGCAGCGGGTTGGCGGGAATGCCGCCCGGATGGCGGGCCCACCCCCATTTACGCGCCCGGCGAAACAGTGAGCGCGGCGAGATACCGAGCTGCGCCGCCACGTCCTTCAGCGGCACGCGCGTGTCCTCGTAGAGCCGCCGCGCCGTCTCGGTCGGGGTTGCGGCGGAATCGGAACCTGAGGATGCCATCGACACTCTCCCCGAAATGAAAAAGGCCGGCGCCCGATCCTGAAGCGATCGGTGCCGGCCTCGAAAAGCCTCGTCCCCGTCCGGCAGCCCGCCGGCCCCGGACGCATTTGTGGAGCATGGCCAAAAGCTACCCCGGCAGCGTTACGCTGTCAATGACTTTATTCCTATCGTGAGCAAATTTCCTTACAGCGGTTGGGAGGCCTTCCTGCCGGTACAATTGCAGGTCGGGTCAGCGATCCTTCCCATAGCGCGGTGCGATGGTTCCCGGCATGCCCCTCCCACTCTTGAAGGCGGCCGCCCGGCGCGGGAGATCCACACGGCACGCCCACCTCGCCCCGCAGCAGCCTCGGCGACCGCGAGTTCGGGTAGTGTCAGCCAGGCTCAAGCTCCCGCGCCACCAGCGCCGCCGCCTGCGCGACGATACGCCGGCAGTCCTGCGCGGAGGGCCGTTCCGACGCAAAAAGCGCGCGATGCAGCAGGTCCTGCACCGCCATGTCGTGGAACATCCGGGCGAGGTCCGCCCCGTGGGCCTCGTCAATGCCGGGGTGCCGCGCGCGGATGAACGCCGCCATCCGCCCCTGCGTCAGCCCCGGCCCGCTGCGATACCAGAGCGCGCCGAGCTGCGGAAACCTCCCGGTCTCCCCGATCACGAGGCGAAACAGCGCGAGATGGCGCGGCGTCAGCAGGAGATCGAGCAGCGCCTCGCCAAGCCGCGCCAGCCCGGCTTCCAGCTCCAGCCCGTCGAGCTCCACCTCATGGAACGGCGCGAGGATCTGCCCGCAGGCGTGCTCGATGGCGGCAAGGAACAGCCCCTCCTTGCCGCCGAAGAAAGCGTAGATATTGGTCTTGGAGCCCCCGGCCTGACGCACGATCGCGTCGAGGCTCACCCGGTCATAGCCACGGGTGACGAAAAGGCAGGCCGCCGTGGCGCGCAGCCGGTCGCAGGTGGCATGGCCGCGGCCGGTGCGACGAGCGAGAGCCCGCCGCCCGGCCGTCGCCGGGGAGACATCCGACGCGGGGAGGTTCGGCTCACCCGCGTCGCTATGGTCGTCGGCAGCCGTGTCAGGCCCCCTGCTTGAAATAGCCGACCAGTTCGATCTCCTTCAGCAGCGCGTCGACGCCGCCAAGCAGGAAGTCGCGGGTCTTCTCGTCGGTGAACACGCCGTCCTTCACCTTGTCGGCGACGCCCGGCACGGCGAGGTGCGGATAGGTCACCACCCGCGCACCCGTGGCCGAGAGCGTCTCGCGAAGCTGCGCCTGCGCGCGGATGCCGCCGGTGGAACCGGGGGAGGAGGTGAGCACCAGGGTCGGCTTGCCGATCAGCGCGCCCTTGGCATAGGGGCGCGAGCCCCAGTCGATGGCATTCTTCATCGCGCCGGAGGTGCCGTAATTATATTCCGGCGAGGCGACGATGATGCCGTCCGCGGCAGCGATCGCGGCGCGCAGGGCCACGGCCCCGGCCGGCGGCGTCGCGTTGTCCTCGTCCTGATTGTAGAACGGCACGTCGTTGAGCCGGAAAACCGTGAGGTCGGCCTTGTCGGCCAGCGCGTGTTTGAGCGCCTCCAGTAGCGCCGTCGAGAACGAGGCGGCGCGCAGGCTGCCGGAGATGCCGAGAATCTTGGGACGGGTGGACATGGGTCTGAACTCTCCTGCCGAGCATGGCCGCGCATGGGCCAGATGATACCCTTCAGTATCATCCCGCTCCGGCATCGGAAACGGCTTCGACGGCATTCCAGCCCGTGCATTTTCGCAATGGCACGCCGAAAAGCGCCGACGGCGGCGCCGATCAGGCCGGCTTCTTGGGCGGCAGCGGCACCGGCGGCGCGGCGGGCGCGTCGCGGGAGGCGGAAGCCGGCTCCGGCTCGGTGGCGCGGGCGGGAACCTCTGATCCGGCCGCGGCAGGACGCGCGCCCTGCCAGGCTGGGCTCAGGTCGTGCGCGTTCAGCGTGTCGGCGGCGGAAGATCCGGCCGCGCGCTCGGCCACCCGTCGCTTCTGCTCGGCGATCTGCTCGGTGATATAGCCGAGCACAAGTTGGGCTCCGGCTTGAGCCCGCTCGCCAAGCATGTCGATGATCTGGGAACCGATGGCGCAGGCCTGCGGCTGGCGGGTGCAGAATCCCCCGGCATCCGCGACAGCGGAGGACGCCGCCCCCAGCGCCTCCAAAGCTCCAACCTTGGGCTGCTCCCCGACCTTGGGCTGTTGTGCCGGGGTCGACGCCGCGTGTTCGCCCTCCACGCTCCGCCCGCTGCCCGAGTTGCCGGAAAGCCCCGGCAGCAGCAGGAACACGAGGGTCAGCCAGAATGCCACGCGCAACAGAAAGAACATGACAGGTCTCGCGAAGGTCGACGGTCGTCTGCCGCGGGACGCCCCTTGCGCCGCGGCCCGGAATGCCAGCCAGAACATAATAAACGCAAGGCGTTGCTCATCCGATGCCGGGATCGTTCGAATTCGCGCGATCGCGGAAAGCCGATGTTAAGCACGATGCCGGTTTTAGGGTTCGCTTAAGGCCCCTGTGGCACAGTCGTTTCATCGAGCGCCCAACGGCGCGCCAATCATTTTCAGGCTGCTTCATGCCCCGTTCCTATGCGAGCGATCTGCTGGCGAACGATATCGGCCTCGAAGGCGGACGCCTCGCCGATTATGTCCCGCGCAGCGAGCGACGCCGGTCCGACCTGCTGATGGTCTTCCTCGCCGCCGCCGCCTCGGCCGCCGTGCTGTTCAACGCGCTGGCGCTGCAAAATGGCCGTCGCGACGACATCACCTCGCTGTTCTCGCTGGTCTCCGCCCCCAAGCCGGCTCCGGTGCCCCGGAGCGCGCCGGCCGAGCTTCGCGCAGCCGAGCCCGCTCCGCCCGCATCCGCCCCGGCCGCGTCCGCCCCGGAGGCAACGCCGCCCGCTCCCGCGCCCATCGTGCTCGCACCCAGCATTCCGCTGCCCCCGGTGAAGCCCGCGGCCCCGCCGCCGAAGCCGCCCGCCCCGGTGCAGACCCAGCCCGTCCAAGCCCCGGTGCAGGCTCCCGTACCGCTCTACGGCACGCCGGCTCCGTCCGCCGCGACGCAGAACCCCGCGGCCTTCCGTCCGCCGGCGGAAATCGGAGCGTCGGCACGGGTCATGGAAATCCAGAAGGCCCTCGCCAGCATCGGCTACGGCCCGGTTCCCATCGATGGGCGCACGGGAACGGCTACCGAGCAGGCGATCCAGCGCTTTGAGCGCGACCGCCGCCTCCCCGTGACCGGAAACATCAGCGACAAGCTGATCCGCGAGCTCAATGCCGTCGGCGGCTTCTCGATCCGATAGGTCCGCACCATGCGCCTCAAGAGCGCCTTCTGGGTCGCCGCCCTGGTCCGCCGCGCCAATGGCGCGGGCGCGTTCGCGGCGGTGCGCCGTCATGGTTCCGACGAGGCCGGCGCGATCTTCGTGAAGGTGGCGACGCTCGACGGCAATGCCGCGCTCTATGCCCCGGCCTTGCCCTCGCTCGACGCGCGGGAGGACACGGGCGACCGCCTCTTCGAGCAGCGTCTGCCGCCCGGCACGCCCGAGCCCGAGGTGGAGGAGCGGATGCGCCGCGAGTTCGGCTATGATGCCGACCTGTGGTTCGTCGAGATCGAGGACCGCGAGGGCCGGCACTTCCTGGAAATCGCCAAAGACTGAAACGCTTGAACCGGAGCGCGGCTCAGGAGCGCAGCTTCTCCGCCTTCTCCGTTGCCGGTGCGGTGCTGGCGGCTGCCGGCCGGGCGATGGCGAAGTCGCGCATCGAGGGCGCATCCTCACCCTGCCGCGCCGGAGCACGTTTCGCCCCGCTGCGCCACGACGCCACCAGATACTGCGCGCTGGCATTGGGCAACCCGTCGAACATGTCGGCGAGCCGCGCCATGTCGGCGGCCGAGCGCCCGGTCACCGGGTGCAGCCGGAACAGCACGCGCGAGAGAATGGCGAAGGAGAGCCCGAGCGCCCGCGCCGCGACCGCCAGCGCCTGCCCGCTCTCGTCGGCAACGATGCGCGCGGCATTCTCGGCGCTCACGCCCAGCGCCTGCTCCAGCAGCGCGGCCACCGCCGCCGCATCGTCGCAGCGGGCGGCCTCCAGCAGGGCATCGGTGAAGTCCGGCCCCGGCGCACCGACGCGCTCGGCCAGCGGCAGCGGCGCCAGCGTCACGAGGCGCTGCACGATCAGCGCCCGGTCTTCCGGGCTCGCGGAAAGATAGTCGGCCCGTCCCATCGCCGGACGCGGCACGGCAGGTGCCGGCGCCTCGATGACGGCGGCCGGCGAGACTTCGGTCGCCAAGGCCGAGACTGGCTCCGAAGCGACCGGCTCGGGAACGACCGGCGCGGAAACGGCCAACTCGGGAACAGCCGGCTCCGGCACGATCGGCACCGCGATGTCCGCCACCTCCGAGACATCGCCCACGGCAACCGCCTCGCCGAGCATTAGCGAGGCCAGCATCTTGGCGAGGCCGGGCGACACGTCGCGCCGTACCGAAAGCGCGGCCAGATGGTCCTTGGTCGCCGCGCTGGCGATGGTCAGCAGCGTGTCCTCCTCCAGCACCGGCGACAGGCGCAGGATCGGCCCGGCCAGCGCCAGCGGTCCCTTGGCGAGGTGCAGCGCCAGTTCGCGCGGCAGGTCTGCCCGCTCGGCGAGACTGCGCACCACAGGAGCGGCGACGGACGGCCCCACGGCATCGATCAGCCGGATCGCCAGCGTCGCGAAGCGCTCCTGCTCGGTCGCATCATGGGTCGGCGCGGCGAGGTAGAGCCGGCCGAGCATGCGCAGCAGTTCGGGGCGCGTGTCCTGGTTCAGGCGGCGCGCATCATCGATCAGGACTTTGAGGCCGGAGCCGAAGGTGGCAGGCATTGCGTGGACGGGTCTTCCGGTAAATCGACACCGCGCGCCCAGGAACGGGGCGGCTGAAACCAGACTAGCCGCCGGAACGTTAGAAACCCGTTAACCATCATGGTTCGTACTGGGTCCGTACCGCGAAAAAACCCGGTTCGCACGACCCAGCGGAGGACGGAAATGGGATCGGTGGTGCCGTTTCAAATGCGCCGGCCGCGCCGGCTCCCGCAAGGCTCTCTCCCGCCCCTGCGGCCGGCGGAGGCGCAGATCGTCATCCTTCAGGTCGTGCAGCGCCTGCCGGCGCTTGCGAATGAGCCGGCCGCGCAGCTTCCCGCGCCGCGCCCGCCGTCATGATGCCGGCGCGCACATCGCGGTGCCGACCAGCGACCTGACGCCCTCGCGCGCGCCCGGTTCGCGCACCAGCGCGCGCACGAGGACGATGCCCTGATCGCTCGGCGATTCGACCACCAGACGGTCGGCCGCCGTCACCTCGTCATTCTCCGGCAACCCCGCCTTCTGCTTGGCGTTCATCAGGTCGAGTTCCACCATGTCACGGCCGGCGTTGCGGTCGTTGATCGCGTAGAACGGCACGCCATGACGGGTGAAGAACGAGATCGAGGCATAGTCCTCGGTCACCGGGGCCCGCACCTTCAAAGGGCCGTCGCTGAGATCGTACACGCAGACGGCGGTGACGAAGGCGGGGTCCATGCGGGGCAGCACGCCGCTCTTGGCGGAAGGGTCGTCCAGCAGCACCATCTCGTTGGGCTCGCCCACGGCGGCGAGGCGCGCATAGCCGTCCTGCTCGGCATAGAAGGGCAGGATCAGCACCGTGATCAGATGCACCAGCGCGCCCAGCACCAGCGCCACCAGCACCGGCATCACCAGCCAGCGCAGCCCGAGCCAGGAATCGGCCAGCCGCTTCAGCAGCGTCGGCGGCCGCGGCGTGTACCGGGACGGGGTGGTGCGCGAGGGAGCGGTGCGTGGGGAAATCGTGTTCATGGCAGTCTCACGGGCAGCGCTCGGTGATGAGACGCGGCATTTCCGGGGCGTCGCTGTCGCGCGTAGCGAGGCCGAACGGCGTGTCGTAGAGCCGGAGCGTCAGGCCGATGCGGGGCGCGCCCCCGGTCGGCAGCCAGTTCCCGGCGCGCGCGCGGGGGCCGAGCGCGACGTCGAGCGTGCCGTCGCGGTTCCACACCACCTCGGAGCTGGTGAAGCCGTTGCGTTCCGAACTGTGCTCGATCAGCCCGCCATCGGCGTCGGTGATCGTCAGCGTCCAGTAGCGCGCCTGCGGGATCGCGCCGGCGAGCCGGATTTCGCAGCGCCCGTCCAGCGCGCGGCCCTGATCGTCCCGCGTCGCGATAAAGGCGAGACCGTCGGCGAGTTCCAGCGGCAGCTCGCCGGTACGCGCCAGCGCGGCGCGGGCATAGGGGTCGGCCTCCTCGGTGCCGGCCTTGGGCCACACCCGCCACGGCCCGGCCTGCACCACGCCGGGGCCGTAGCCGCCCATGGTCGTGGTCCAGGTCAGCCCGAGGCCGATGGCGGCGCCGAGCAGCAGGGTCAGTATCAGGAGCAGTGCGCGCAAGGTCTGGCAGGGTCCGCTGGAACGAGCCGGCCACCCTTAGCGGGCGGCTGGCGGGAAAGGGGTCAATTATTGCCGGTCGCCGCGCCGAGATCGATCGAGGCGGTGGGTTGGCGCGGCGGCTGCTGGGCGGCCTCGCGCATCTGGGCGGAGAGCTTCATCAGCCGCGCGGCAGAGACCGGCGACAGGGTGACCGGGCGCTGCACGCCGTCGATTTCCAGCGGCGTCGCCTGCGCCACCGCGCCGTCGAGCTTGGGCGCCGGCTGGTTGCCGAGGCCCGGCGTCGGCTTCAGTTCGATGCCCTGATGGGCGAAGGCCATCACCTTCTGCCAGGTCATGGCCGGCAGCGAGCCGCCGGTCATTTTCTTGGTCGAGGTGTAGTCGTCATTGCCGAACCAGATGCCGCCGACATAATTGCCGGTGAAGCCCATGAACCAGGCGTCGCGATAGGCGTTGGTGGTGCCGGTCTTGCCCGAGACCTTGGTGCCCGGCAGCATGGCGCGCCGGCCGGTGCCGTTCTCCACCACGCTGTTCAGCATCGGGTTGATCATGGCAATGATCTCCGGCGGGATGATCTGGCGCGGCTTGGCCGCGTTCTGCGCGAAGTTCCACACCGGCTCACCGGCGGGGGTGCGCATCTCGACCACGGCGTGAGGCTCGACCGAGACGCCGCCATTGGCGAACACCGCATAGGCGGTGGTCATGTCCACCACGGTCACTTCGGCCGCGCCGAGCGGCAGCGCGCGGGTGATCTTGAGCTCGGTGCGCAGGCCCATGGAATGGGCGAGATCAACGATCCGCCCGCGCCCGATCGCCTCGGCGAGCTTGACCGCCACGGTGTTGAGCGAGCGGGTCAGCGCGGTGATCAGCGGCAGCGAGCCGGCATAGGAGCGGCCATAGTTCTGCGGGCACCAGTTGCCGATGCAGATCGGGCCGTCGACCACGATGGTGTTGGGCTTGTATTTCCCGGTCATCAGCGCGGCGGTGTAGACGAAGGGCTTGAACGAGGAGCCGGGCTGGCGCAGCGCATCGGTGGCGCGGTTGAACTGGCTCTCGCCATAGTCGCGCCCGCCGACCATGGCGCGCACGGAGCCATTCGGTTCCATCACCACCATCGCCGCCTGCTTGGCGCCGTAGTCCTTGCCGAACTCGCGCAACGAGTCGCGCACCGCCGTGTCGGCCGCCTTCTGGATGTTCGGATCGAGCGCGGTGCGCACCACGAAGGAGCGCTCGGCATAGCCCTTGGGCAGGGTGTCGACGATGCGCTTCACCTCGTCGAAGGCGTAGTCGAGATAATATTCGGGCACGTCGTCAAGCTTGCGGTCGACCGGGGTCGCCGGGTTGCGGCGGGCGCCGAATACCTGGCCCTCGGTCATGAAGCCGGCATCGACCAGATTGTCGAGCACCACGCTGGCGCGCCCGCGCGCCGCCGGCAGGTTGACGTGGGGGGCGAATTTCGAGGGCGCCTTGAACAGGCCAGCCAGCATCGCCGCCTCGGCGAGCGTCACGTCGCGCGCGGACTTGCCGAAATAATACTGCGCCGCCGCGTCCACGCCGAACGAGCCGCCGCCCATATAGGCGCGGTCGAGATAGAGCTTGAGGATCTGGTTCTTGGTGAGGTGGAACTCCAGCCACAGCGCCAGGAACGCTTCCTTGATCTTGCGCTCCAGCGTGCGCTCATTGGACAGGAACAGGTTCTTGGCGAGCTGCTGGGTGAGCGAAGAGCCGCCCTGCACCACGCCGCCCGCGCGCGCATTCGACAGCACGGCGCGGAAGGTGCCGGGGATGTCGATGCCGAAATGGTCGTAGAACCGCCGGTCCTCGGTCGCGAGCACCGCCTTGATCAGGTGGTCCGGGAACTCCTCCAGCGGCACCGTGTCGTTGTGGCGAATGCCGCGCTCGCCGATCGCGTTGCCGTAGCGGTCGAGGAAAGTGACCGACAGTTCGGCCCGCTTGAGCCAGTCGTCAGAGGTCTCGTGGAACGCCGGCACGGCGAGCGCCAGCATCAGCACCGCGCCGACCGCGCCCCAGGTCATGCCCTCGGACGCGATCTCGACGCCCCAGCGTGCCGGGCCCTGAAGATTGAAGCGCTCGGAGAAGGCGACGAAGCCCTCCCAGATCGCCCGCAGCCGGACGCCCGCCCCGTAGATCGAACTGTCGATCCAGGAATCGAGCGCCAGCAGCACATTCTTCAGCTTCTTCCCACGCGCCGAACCCTCGGCCGGCTCGGGGGCCGGCGTCGTCGGTTCATCCGCCTTCGGCGTGTCGTCCAATTCGCGCCTCTCCGAGAAGCTTCCGCGCCCCCGCCACACCTTATAGCGGAGCCGGCCCCACCATACGAGGGAGGCCACGGGGCTCGCTATCACAGCGCGGCGACGCTATCTAATGTTTGATTGCCGAACGGTGAAAGCGCGATGAATGCCGCGATTGCGCATGCGCACGCCCGGCGCCATGGAATGACGATGAGCCTGCCTGTTTCCGACGAACCGCCATTCTGGCAGACCAAGACCCTCGAACAGATGTCCCCGGACGAATGGGAGAGCCTGTGCGACGGCTGCGGGCGCTGCTGCCTCGTCAAGCTGCAGGACGAGGACACCGAGGCGATCGCCTATACCGATATCGGCTGCAAGCTGCTGGACGATTTCCACTGCAATTGCCGCGACTATGCCAACCGGCAGGCGCAGGTGCCGGACTGCGTGCGCCTCACGCCCGAGACGGTGCGCGCGCTCGACTGGCTGCCGCCTTCCTGCGCCTATCGGCTCGTCGAGGAGGGGCGCGATCTCTACTGGTGGCACCCCTTGGTCTCGGGCGACCGCGACAGCGTGCATGCCGCCGGCGTCTCGGTACGTTCGCGGGTCGCGGCGCTGGAGGACGAGGTGCCGCTGGCCGATTTCATCGATCATCTGGTGCGCTGGCCGCTGCGCCTGCCGCGCGGCGCCGCGCGCCGCAGCGTCGCCAGAAAAGTGCCGTCAGCGCAGCAGCGGTGAACCCAGCATCAGCGCCGCGAAAGCCGTCACCGCAGCTGCACCGAGCCGCGGCACGAGGCGCGAGCAGCCGCCTGCCGCCGCCGCGCGCCCCAGCACCGCGCCGAGCCCCACCCAGCCCAACGCGACCAGCATGGCGAGGACGGTGAAGCCCGCGAGGTAAAGCCCGACCCGCTGATGGCCGAACGGCACGACGCCGAGCGCGAACACCATCGCTTTCGGGTTGAGCAGCGTGGTGAGGAACACCCGAGCCGGCGTGATCACCCGTTCCCCGGCATTGGCCGCGCCACCGCGCCAGAGCTTGAGTGCCATCCAGATCAGATACAACCCGACCGCCACCCGCAGCGCGAGGCCAAGCGCGGGCACCGCGGTGACCATCGGGCCGAGCGCCAGCCCGAGCGTGGTGATGGCGATCAGATAGCCGGCCGCCTCGGCGGGAACGAGCATGAGCGCCCGTCCCAGCCCATCGCTCGCCCCGGCGGTCGCCAGCAGCGTGTTGGTTGGACCGGGCGTTCCCAGAAGCGCGAGAACGGCGAGGACGAAGAGAAGCGGATCGCTCATGTCGCCGCTATAGCGCCCGCCAACCCCGCCCGGCATCCGGCACTCTGCTTAACCGCCGGGACGCAGAAGCAGAACGGGGGAGGCTCTCGCCTCCCCCGCCCGTTATCAATACGCGACGCGCGTGCTCAGTGGTGGATCACCAGCGCGGTGAACGGCCAGACATAGGCCTGGAGCGTCACCAGAAGGCCGACCATCACCGCCAGCGCGACGGAGTGGAAGAACACGTAGCGCAGGATGGTGCCTTCCGAGTTCTGCCAGCCGGTGGCGGTGGAGGCGACGACGATCGACTGCGCGTCGATCATCTTGCCCATCACGCCGCCCGAGGAGTTCGCGGCCGCCATCAGGGTCGGCGACAGGCCGATCTGCTCGGCGGTGATCTTCTGCAGGCCGCCGAACAGCACGTTGGAGGCGGTGTCCGAGCCGGTGAGCGCGACGCCCAGCCAGCCCAGCATGGTGCCGAACAGCGGGTAGAACGGGCCGGTCATGGCAAAGGCGAGGCCCAGCGTGGCATCGAGGCCCGAGTAGCGGGTGAGGAAGCCCAGTGCCAGCATGATCGCGATGGTGGCGAGCGAGAAGCGCACCTTCCACAGCGTCCGGCCATAGATCTTCACCAGCGCCACCGGCGAGAAGCCCATGATCAGGCCGGCGATGACCGCCGACAGGAAGATGCCCGAGCCGGTCATCGACAGGATGTTGAAGTTGAACATCGCGGCTTCCGCGTGAGCGGTCGCAACCACCGGCGGCGTCTTGAACACCATGTTGTGGAGGCCGGTGATCTCGAACTTCTGGATGAACATGCCATCCAGCCAGCCCTTCATCTGGGGAATGCCCCAGGCGAAGACGAATACGGTGAGGATCGCCCAGGGCAGCCACGCCTTGACCAGCGCGCCGGTGGTCGGGCGGGCGGTGGAGAAGTCGGTCGCGCCCTTGCTGGTCGCCCCTTCCGAGCCGTCGCCGCCCTCGCGGCCCTTCAGCGCGGTCGAGGTCCAGATCTTCCTGGGCTGCCACACGCGCAGGAAGGCGATGAGGCAGACCATGGAGACAATGGCGGCCACCACGTCCACCAGCCACGGGCCGTGGAAGTTGGAGACCAGGAACTGGGGAACGGCGAAGGAGATGCCGCAGACCAGGATGGCCGGCCAGATTTCCAACATGCCGCGCCAGCCGGCGAACGCCCAGATCAGCCAGAACGGCACCAGCAGCGAGAAGAACGGCAACTGGCGGCCGATCATCGCGGAGAGGTCCATCAGGTCGATGCCGGTCACGGCGGAGAGCGCGATGACCGGGGTGCCGAGCGCGCCATAGGCCACCGGCGCGGTGTTGGCGATCAGCGACAGGCCCGAGGCGGCGAGCGGCGAGAAGCCGAGGCCGATCAGCAGCGCGGCGGTCACGGCAACCGGGGTGCCGAAGCCGGCCGCGCCCTCGAAGAACGCGCCGAAGGAGAAGGCGATCAGCAGGAGCTGGAGCCGGCGGTCGCCGGTGATGCCCGCGATCGAACGCTGGAGGGTGATGAACGACCCGTTGGCTTCCGTGAGCTGGTGCAGGAAGATGATGTTGAGCACGATCCAGCCGATCGGCATCAACCCGTACATCGCGCCATAGCCGGCGGCGAGGCCCGCCTTTTCGGCCGGCATGCCGAACAGGAACACCGCGATGACGAACGCCGCCACAAGGCCGGCGAAAGCAGCGACATGCGCCTTCATGTGCAGGAAGCCGAGGCCAACCAGCATGACGACGATCGGCACAGCAGCGAACAGCGTCGACAGCGCCAGGCTGCCGAACGGGTCATAGACTTGGTTCCAGGTCAAATTCGGTCTCCTCCAGGGACAAGCGGCGGAGTTTGGCTCCGTATATTGCGCGCGTTCGGCGATTGGGCGCGGCGGCAGCCGAGCCGGTCCCCCTCTCCCCGAGAGGGAAGGAGGTTACAAAGCAGTCATGCTTGGTAAATTCCTCTTACCAGGCGAGTCAATTGGTTAGGCGATTAGCTCTTCGTTGTAGACGCGGCCCGTGGAAAATGCCGATAAGCTGGTAAAAAACAGGGAGGAGCCACATGAGCGAAGGGCTGCGCACGCCAAAGCTGGCCGAGACCATCGCCGAACATATCGAGCGGCTGATACTGGAAGGCGTGCTCCGCCCCGGCGAAAGGCTGGCGAGCGAGCGCGACCTTGCCGAGCGGCTCGAAGTCTCGCGCCCGTCGCTGCGCGATGCGCTTCAGATGCTGGAAGCGCGCGGCCTGCTCGCCACCAGCCGCGACGGCACGCGGGTAACGCAGTTCCTCGCCCCGCTGACCGACCCGCTCGCCAGCCTGCTGCAATCGAGCGAGCGCGTCACCGCGGATTATTTCGAGTATCGCGAATCCGTGGAGCGCAAGGCGACCGGCCTCGCCGCGCGGCGCGCCACCGAGCCGGAACGCCAGGCCATCGCCGAATGCCTCAAGGAAATGCAGGACGCGCATCAGGCACAGGACGCCACGCGCGAGGCCGAGGCCGACATCGTGCTGCATCGCCTGATCTACGGTGCCTCGCATAATTTGGTCATTCTTCACGTCATGCGGGCGTTCTCGGAAATGCTCCGCCGTGACATTTTCTTCAACCGCACCAAGCTGTTCGCGCTCGCCGAATTCCGCGACGACCTGCTGAAGCAGCACCTTGCCATCGGGCAGGCGGTGATCGCGGGCGATAGTGCGGCGGCAGAAGAGGCCAGCCACCGGCATCTGCTCTATACTGGCCAGAGCGTGGAGCGCTTCCGCCGCGACGAGGAGCGCGTCAACCTCGCGGTGCGCCGCCTCACGCGCTCGACGCTGGTCGGCAACTGAGCCCTTCCCGATCAGCCAGGGCCATGCGTGCCGCCGGCAGGCGATTTCCCTGGCAGGTGCGTATATTCTTTTAGAACGATTCTGGCCGAACCCTCGCGGACCGCGTGCATGACGTTACGAATTTCCAGCGTGAGGAAGCTGTTCAAGGCGCGGATCAAGGAGCGCTCGGAGCCGCGCTACACGCTAAGGCCCGCCATGCCGACGGGAACGCCCACGGCCTTCGGCGGCATCGCCCGCTCGCTGCGCGAACTCTGCGTGCAGGAACTCATCGCCTCCACCCCGGCGACCTTCTCCCGTCCCGCCGCTGCGCCGGGTGCGGCGCGCATTCTGGTGCTGGGCAATTGCCAGGCGCCAAACCTCGCCCGCCATATTGCGTCGGGCTGCGAGGCAGCGGTGCTTGGCGTGGAGATGCTGATCTATCACAAGTTCCGACGGGCCTTCGACATTCTGTGCGAGGAATCCGACATCATCGTCACGCACCAGCTGTCGGACATGTTCCGGACCATCTCGACCGCCCACCTGCGGGACCGCTATTCCAATACCAAGAAAATCTACACCCATACCGCCATACACTTTACCGGCGATCATCCCGATCTCGTTTATCTCGGCGGCATGGGCAAGCGCGTGCAGTCGCCCATGGGCGACTATCACTCACGCATCACGCTGCGCAGTTTCATCGCCGGGGAGAGCGAAGAGGGCTGCCTCGCAGCCTTTAACGAGCAGACCTTTGCCGATCTCGGCTATTTCGAGGCGGCCGAGGAGAGTTTCCGCGAATGGGAACGGCGCGAGGCGGATGCCGATCTGCGCAGTTGCGCCTTCGCAAGAGACATCTGGCGCGACGAGCAGCTCATGATGACGGTCAATCATCCGCGGGGCCGCCTGCTGAAGCACGTCTCCGACCAGTTCCTGCGCGCGGAAGGCCTTCCCCCGGCGGGCTACGATCACGAGCTGACGCCGAACCTGCTCCTCAACGGTCCGATCTGGCCGGTCCATTCGCTCCTGATGAAGCATCACGGCAAGACCCACGCCACCCCGTCCCTGATGTGGAATCGCGGCAAGGCGCTGAGCCACGCGGAATTCGTGCGGCGCAGCTACGCGATGTACCGCAAGGTCGGCCGGGACGCGCTGCTGGCGGCAGCGACAGGCGACCAGCAGACCAACGTGCTGGGCGTCACCCGGAACAAGTGACGCGTCGCACCCGACCCGCCGCGCCTCACCCCGCCGCGCGCTGGCCGGCGAATTGGCCGCCATAAGCGCGCTCTGGCACGCCGAGTGTCTGCTCGACGATGAGCTGGCACACTTTCATCCCCGTGCGCAGCCGGATCGGGCGCGGGCCGAGATTGATGATTTCGAGCTGGATGCGCCCGGTAGAGCCGGCATGGATGGTCGGCGCGGTCAGATGCACGATCAACCCAATCCGGGCCAGCGAACTCTTGCCCTCGACGCGGGCGGCAAGGCGCGCGCGAGGGTCGAGATCCACTTTTTCCCAGGTCCAGCCCAGCACCAGCCGGCCGGGATCGAGCACGAAACCGTCCTCACCGATCTCGATATCGCCGGCCATGGCGGCGATGGCTTCCTTGAAGGAATAGCCCGGCCCGGCGGGATCGATCACCGGGTCTTCACCCTCTGCGGGGGGATTGTAAAGCGTCAGCCGGCTGTCGAGCCTCAGGTCGACGCCGTTCGGCGCATAGGCTTCCGGCGGCGGCGCGGGCAGAATGCTGAGCGTTCCCTCGCGCAGCGCGTCTTGAAGGTCCCGGTCGGTCAGGATCAAGGCCCACGGCCCTCCCACATCTTACGCGACAAAGTCTTACGCCACAAAGACTGGCACAACGTCATGATGGGTAACATGTCCGGCGTCCACGGGCGAGACCAGCGGACCGCGGCCATTGCACATGCCCGTCAACCGACCCTATATGCCCGGAACGCGCACCATCCATGAGCAGGCGATGTCAAAGATCGACAACATCATCGAGGATTTCGAGCTCCTGGATAACTGGGACGACCGCTACCGCTATCTCATCGAGCTGGGGCGGACGCTGCCGCCGTTCCCGGAAGAGGAGCGCACCGATGCCACCAAGGTGCAGGGCTGCGCCAGCCAGGTCTGGCTGGTGAGCCGCGCGACGCCCGCGCCCGAGGGCCCGCATCTCGGCTTCCTCGGCGATTCCGACGCGCATATCGTGCGCGGGCTGATCGCGATCCTGCTGGCGCTCTATTCCGACAGGTCGGCGTCGGAAATCGCGGCGATCGATCCCGCCGCGGTGTTCGGCCGCATCGGCCTCAAGGATCATCTCACGCCGCAGCGCTCCAACGGGCTGCGCTCCATGGTGGAGCGCATCCGCGCTGATGCGGTGCGCGCGCTCGCCACGCCCGCGCACTGAGCGGGATTAAGGTCCCGCCGCTCCCGTCGCGCCGCCGGGGGAAGCCGACCAGCTTCGCAGCCGCGCCCGCTCCGGCCCACGTATTTCGGAGGCAAGCCCGTAATGGCGCGCCAGCCGGTCGAGTGCGAGGCCCAGCACGATCTTCGCCGTGCGGGCCGGCCAGCCGCGCTCGCGCTCGACCTGCTCCATCCCCTTGAGGAAACAGCACACGTCGAGCAGCAGCCCGGAAAATTCCGGCCCGGCCGCTTCCAGCGCCCTGGAGAGCCGCTGCTTGGCGGCCGTCGCGACCTCCGACAGGTTCATGCCCGGCGCCGCCCGCCGCCCGCCGGAGCCTCCGACCCCGCTCCAGTCGGCGCTCATGCGCGGCATCATCTGCGCGCGGGTGAAATCCGCGCGCAGCCGCTCGCCGGCCAGAAGCTGAACCGGCGCGATCAGTGCGCGCCCGTCGCGCGCCCGCCGGCGCGCCAACCAGGCGAGCGGGCTCTCGTCGAGATCGACCGCCACATCGGCTCGCACGCCGTCCAGTTCGACCTCGACCGTTCCGATCCGGCGCTCACGCGTCATGTCGCGCGCCCTCCCCGCTGGTCGCGCGGCGCACCTCGTCCTCCAGCGTACCGATCCGCCGGTCCCAGTTCGACACCTCCCGCGATTCCTCGATGCGCCGGCAGGCATGGGCGACGGTCGAGCGATGCCGACCGAATCCGGCGGCGACCCGCGCGATCGGCAGGCCAAGCCCGACATGGGCGAGATACATGGCGAGCGCCCGCGCGCCCGCGCTGGCCCGGCTGCGCCGCGAGGGTTGGAACAGCTCGCCCAGCGGAACGCCCGCCGCCGATGCCGCGGTTCGGGCGGAGATGAGACAAGCTCGGGCATCCGGCGGCGCGAGAGCGGATTGCGATACATGCAGCACGACTACATCTCCCGGTTGAAGGAATATAAGCCTAACATGCCCCACGATAGCCGCAAGAACAAGAAAGGATTTTTACCCAATCCGGCGCTACCGCCGCCTCATTTGCGATTTTCATAAAGGGAATAGGATTTTTATCCGCACCCGCGCGGCCTCGCCGGATAATCGCCGCATCAACCCCGAAGGAGGATCGATGCGACAGGCAAGGCCAAGGCGCAGCGGCATACGCGCGCTGCGCATGGAAGACCCACAGGCCGCCATCGCCGCGCGGGCGGAGGCGTTACGCCCGTTTCTCGGCGGCACGGGCAAGGAGAAACTCGCCAGCCTGCGCCGGCTGCTGCGCGCCGAACGCCGGGCCGCCCGCGCCGGTTTCGGCTACGACGCGACCCGCCACGCCGCGCTGTGCCGGCTGCTCGCGGAATCGGAGCGCCCCGTCGACCGGCCGCACCGCACATGAAAAAGGCCGCCCTGCTTGCGCAGAACGGCCTTTTGAACGTCAGATGACGATGAAGGCGGAGATCAGCGGCGCGGACGGCGGCGCTGCTGGCCCAGGCCCATCTGCTTGGCGAGCGCCGAGCGCGCAGCCGCGTAGTTCGGCGCCACCATCGGATAGTCCGCCGGCAGGCCCCACTTCTCGCGATACTGCTCGGGGGTCATGTCATACTGCGTGCGCAGGTGGCGCTTCAGCGACTTGAACTTCTTGCCATCTTCCAGGCACACGATGAATTCCGGCATGACCGACTTCTTCACCGGCACCGCCGGCTTCAGCGGCTCGGCCACCACCTCGACCTCGCCACGCCCCACGCGCTGCAACGCAAGGTGCACATCGCTGATAAGGGCCGGAAGATCATTCGCGGAAACGGAATTGTTGCTCACATAGGCGGAGACGATATCCGCCGCGAGCTCGATAAAATTGTCGGCGTCCGTGGCTTCGTTCATGGCTCAATCTTCTAATGACATCGAAAATCACGAATGTCTGCAAGCGAGTCGCGTTACACGCCATCACATTGCACGACAATACGCATAATTTCAGCGTAGTTGATTATTCACGGGCATACAATTCGTCCAATAGAATTATTGTGAACCATGTCCAAGAAATTTTCGGTCGCGCACGGCCAATAACTGCGTCACCGGACGTGTTGCGCAGCGTCACGCTGCAATAGGCCAAGCTGAATGCCCCCGAGCACCGCCAAACCACTCGCCGCTTGGGCGCAGTGCCCGGTTCAAGGCTTGAAGTGACCACCGCGTGACACTATCTCGGTGCCATACATCAAGGAACATTCCCATGATTCAGGATCCCGCCTCTCGTCCCCCTCGGCCCAGGGTGGTGAAGACCGATGCGGAATGGCGCGCCCAGCTCACCCCGGAGCAGTATCGCGTAACGCGCGGCCATGGCACCGAATGCGCCTTCGGCGGCCCGCACCTCTCCCAGAAGCAGGCCGGCACCTATTCCTGCGTGTGCTGCGGCGAGCCGCTGTTCCGCTCGGACGCCAAGTTCGAATCCGGCACCGGCTGGCCGAGCTTCTTCCGCCCGGTCAGCGCCGAGGCGGTGGCCGAGTATCACGACCACTCCTACGGCATGCACCGCGTCGAGGTGCGTTGCGCGAATTGCGACGCCCATCTCGGCCATGTCTTCCCGGACGGGCCGCGCCCGACCGGCCTGCGCTACTGCATGAACGGCGTCGCCATGAACTTCACGCCGGATGCGGGCGAGGCCGCGAAATGAGCGTCGCGCAGGTGAAGGACGAAGCCGCCCACGCTCCTCTGGTCCGCGTGTTCCATGGCGAGACGCTGAGCGATCCCTATGCCTGGCTGCGCGCGGAGAACTGGCGCGAGGTGATGCGCGATCCCTCCGTGCTCGCCCCCGATATCCGCGCTCATCTGGAGGCCGAGAATGCGGCGGCCGATGCCTGGTTCGCGCCCCATGCCGAGCTGCGCAAGGCGCTGGTCGCGCAGATGCGCGGGCGCATCAAGGAGGATGACGCCTCCGTCCCCGCTCGCGACGGCGCCTTCGAGTACTTCACCCGCTTCCGCGAGGGCGGGCAGCATCCGCTGATCTGCCGTCGTCCGGCCGGCGCTGAAGGCGAGGAGACCATCGTGCTCGACGGCGACGCGCTCGCCGCCGGCAAGGCCTATTTCCAGTTCGGCGACGCCCGCCGCTCGCCGGACCAGACCCGCATGGCCTGGAGCGCGGACGAGGCGGGCTCGGAGTATTACACGCTGCGTGTGCGCGACATCGCCGCCGGCACCGACCTTGCCGACACCGTGTCCGAGACCACGGGCGATGTGCTCTGGAGCAATGACGGCGCCTTTCTCTACTACATCCGCCGCGATGAGGAGCATCGCCCGAGCTTCGTCTACCGCCATCGCCTGGGCACCACGCCGGATGAGGACGTGCTGATTTATGAGGAGGCCGACAAAGGCTTCTTCGTCTCTCTGGGCCGCACCCAGTCCGGCCGCTTCGGCCTGATTTCCTGCGGGGATCACGAGACCAGCGAAATCAGCCTGATCGACCTCGACGCCCCGCTTGAGGCCCCGCGCCTGGTCGAGCCGCGCGAGGTCGGGTTGCGTTACGGCGTCGAGCATCACCCGGCGATCGCGGGCGTAGAAAGCCTCGTCATCGAGACCAATGCCGACGGCGCCGAGGACTTCAAGATCGTCCTCGCCCCGCTCGCCACGCCCGGCCGCGCGCACTGGCGCGACCTCGTGCCCCACCGCGCCGGCCGGCTCATCCTGTCGCACAGCGCCTATCGCGACCATCTGGTGCGGCTGGAGCGCGAGGACGGGCTGCCGCGCATCGTGGTGCACGCGCTCGCCGACGGCGCCGAGCACGAGATCGCCTTCGCCGAGGACGCCTATTCGCTCGGATTCGATCCCGGCTACGGCTTCGACAAGACCGAGATCCGCTTCAACTATTCCTCCATGACCACGCCCGCCGAGGTCTGGGACTACGACCTCGCCACCCGCGCCCGCGTGCTGCGCAAGCGGCAGGAAGTGCCCTCGGGCCACGATCCCGCGCATTACGTCACGCGGCGCGTGCTGGCGCCGGCGGCCGATGGCGAGTTGGTCCCGGTGTCGCTGCTGTTCTCGAAGGACACCCCGCTCGACGGCTCCGCCCCGTGCCTGCTCTATGGCTATGGCGCCTACGGCATCTCGATCCCCGCCGGCTTCTCCACCTCGCGCCTGTCGCTGGTGGATCGCGGCTTCGTCTATGCCATCGCCCATATTCGCGGCGGCACCGAGAAGGGCTGGCGCTGGTATCGCGAGGGCAAGCTCGCCAATAAGACTAACAGCTTCACCGACTTCATCGCGGTCGCCGAGCATCTCATTGCCGAGCGCATCGTCTCGCCTGCGCGCATCGTCGCTCATGGCGGCTCGGCCGGCGGCATGCTGATGGGGGCGGTCGCCAATCTGCGGCCCGATCTGTTCGCCGGCATCGTGGCGGAAGTGCCGTTCGTAGACGTGCTCAACACCATGCTCGACGACACGCTGCCGCTCACCCCGCCGGAATGGCCGGAATGGGGCAACCCGATCGCCGATCCCGCGGCTTTCGATCGCATCCGCTCCTATTCGCCCTATGACAATGTGGCGGCGAAGGACTACCCGGCCCTGTTCGCGCTCGCCGGCCTCACCGATCCGCGCGTGACCTATTGGGAGCCGGCCAAATGGGTGGCGCGGCTGCGCGAGCTGAAGACGGATGCCAGTCCGCTTCTGCTCAAGACCAATATGGAAGCCGGCCATGGCGGCGCGGCCGGCCGCTTCGACCGGCTGGAAGAAACCGCACTGGTCTATGCCTTCGCGCTGGTGGTGGCGAAGGCCCTCCCCGCGGACTGACAATGGCGGCCCCGGTCGTTTCGTCGACCGGCGCTGAGCGGGCGTGACCTCAGGCTCGCAGGTCTCACTCGGGCCCTGAGGTCTGCCTCGCCCCCGGCAGGGCCAACGAAAAAGGGAGAGCGCGCCCAAGGCCCACTCTCCCTTTTCATGTCGTCACGGCGCTGCCTGCACCGGGCTGCTCCGCGCTTCAGCCTTCAGGCTTGGCGGAGCTGGCGGCGACGTGATCGCGCAGATCCTGCAGTGAGGCGAAACGCAGCGTGCCATCGGGCAGATCGGCTTCGATCGAGCCGTCGGAATACAGCTTGTAAGCCATGCCCCCGATCACGCCGGCCTTGAGCAGGGTCACCGGCGGCTCCTCGGGGGTCTCCTCGACCGGGTCATCCAGCAGGTCGGAGACGTTCAGGAAGGTCGGGGTATCATCCGCCACCGGCTCCGGCGCGGGAGGCGGCGGGGGCGGCGGTGCCGAGGCGAAGGGCGTGAACGGACGGCGTTCCGGCAGCGGCGGGCGCGGCTCGAACGGCTCGTCGCCGAAAGCCGGCGGCACCGGACGCTCGGTGGACATACGCTCGGTAGACGCGCGCTGCGTGGAGGGGCGTTCGACGGAAGGCCGGCTCAGCCCCTCGCGCAGGAAGGACGGCACCTCGCGGCGCAGGCTCTCCGAACTCAGCGGCGGCGGGACGGGTGCAGGCGCAGGAGCCGGCTCCTCGATCTCGACCACCGTTTCCTCGATCACGATCTCGGGCTCGGCCTCAGGCTCGGGCGCCGGCTTGCGGCGGAACCAGGACGGCAGGCCGCGACCGCCGGACGCCGTCTTCTCCTCGTCCACGACCGGCGCGGGGGCCGGCTCGGGCTCGGGCAGGCGCGCGCTCACCGGGGCAGGCTCCGGGGCGGCGGGGCGCACGGGCGGCAGCGGGTCGAGCCGCAGCGGCGGCACCACCGGCGCGGGCGCCTCCTCGGGCGCCTCGTGGCGCGCGGCGGCCAATGGGCGCTCGACCGGGTGCTCGGCGAGGTGCCCGTCAAGGTGCCCGTCAGGGCCGCTCAGCCCGCCATGCTCCTCTTCCGGCTCGAAGTGCAGCACCCCGTCCAGCTTGTTGGCAACATCCACGACTGCGCGCTGAATGGAGCCGAGCGCGAAAAGCACCAGCCCGCCGACGAAGACAATACTGCCGACCGTAAACAGGGCAGCCCCGGAAGTTGTCTCGGACGAGCCGAACCCAATAGCACCCAGGACGATACCGATGGCGGCAACCGCAACGCCGACGCCGATGATGACTGCACCCATAAAGAAACTCCGCCGAGCCGATTCGCCGTCGGCTTTTTCTACGCGACTTTACGTCTAGGACAGACTTTACGAAAGCTCTACGGTGCGCCTGCACGGATGAAGCGGCTTTCTTGAGGCACGGCGCCCGGAAACGGCACTTTCCCCAATCAATCGGCAGGCATTTCGTCGCAAGCGACACTTTTGGTTGTCGGTGAGCCCGGACCGACCTATCTAAATCAACGCCGATCCCGCGCGGTGCGCCCCGCATCCGTCGGGAAAGCCGCGCTGCGGCCGGCCGGATTTCATTTTGCGGAGAGCTGAAATGTCCTTCTCGCTGCCCGACCTGCCCTATTCCTATGACGCACTTGCGCCGTACATGTCGCGCGAGACGCTCGAATATCACCACGACAAGCACCACCTCGCCTATGTGAACAACGGCAACAACCTGCTGAAGGGCACCGAGTGGGAAGGCAAGTCGCTGGAGGAGATCGTCAAGGGTTCCTTCGGCAAGAACGCCGGCCTGTTCAACAATGCCGGCCAGCACTACAACCACCTGCACTTCTGGAACTGGATGAAGCCCAATGGCGGCGGCGCCATTCCGGGCGAGCTTGAGAAGAAGATCGTCGAGGACCTCGGCTCGGTCGAGAAGTTCAAGGAAGACTTCATCCAGGCCGGCACCACCCAGTTCGGCTCGGGCTGGGCGTGGCTCGCGGTGAAGGACGGCAAGCTCATCGTCGCCAAGACCGCCAATGGCGAGAGCCCGCTGGTCACCGGCGCCACCCCGATCCTCGGCGTCGACGTGTGGGAGCACTCCTACTACATCGACTACCGCAACCGTCGCCCGGACTACCTCAAGGCCTTCGTCGAGAACCTGGTGAACTGGGACTACGTAGCCGAGCTGTATTCCAAGGCGGTCTGACCCCGCTTTCCAGCCTGCATGAAGAAGGCCGCCGGCACCCCGTGCCGGCGGCCTTCCTGTTTCAGGGACGCTCCGCCGTGAGGGCGGTCAGTCGTCAGCGTGCAGCCAGCGCGCCACGAAGCCGGCAATCACCGCTCCGAGGATCGGCGCTACCCAGAACAGCCAGAGCTGGCCGACATATTCCCCACCGGCGAAAAGCGCCGGCCCCGTGCTGCGCGCCGGGTTCACCGACGTGTTCGTCACCGGGATCGAGACCAGGTGGATGAGCACCAGCGCCAGCCCGATCGGAATGCCGGCAAAGCCCACCGCCGCGCCCTTCGAGGTGGTGCCGATGACGATGAACAGGAAGAAGAACGTCAGCAGCACCTCGATCGCGAACGCCGAACCGAGGCTGTACTTGCCGGGGCTGAGGTCGCCATAGCCGTTGGACGCGAAGCCACCCGGCACCCAGCCGGCCTGGCCGGAGGCGATGACGTAGAGCACGGCGGCGGCGGCGATCGCGGCCACCACCTGCGCGACCACGTAAGGCAGGACATTGCCTGTCGGGAAGCGTCCCGCGGACCAGAGGCCGACCGTCACGGGAAACACCCCCGGAAATATGGCCGACGGCATAGGCCATGGTCAGCACCGAGAGAGGCGAAGGCTCGGCGTCGCGAAGCACCGCCCGCTTTCAGGCAGGAAAACTCCGTCAGCGCGCGGGCCGCGCTCTCAGCCGGCATAAGGCCGGCGCGGGCGCGGCTGGTCGCTCAGCACGCAGTAATCGTTCCAGAAATTGTACTGGAACGCCGAGCGCCACTGATAAAGCCAGTTGTCACACTCCGCGCGCGTGCGGAAGCATCCCGAGACGGTGCGCGTGTCGAGACGGTTGAGATTGAGACCCCATTGACGCTGGCCGGTGAAATGACCGTACCAAAGCTTCGAGGGCGGAATGCTCCGCGCCATCGCCGTGCAGTCGCCGCCGGGAAAGGTCCCGGTGAATTCGTAGGCTTCCGCCGCCCCTCCGAGCCCGGCCGCCAGCACGGCGGCGGCAAGCATTGTGCTCACGCGCATGATCGAACTCCCACCAGCCACTGCCGGCACGCCATTCTACGCCGGCAAGGGCCGCCGTTCCATGCGCTCAGATCCAGCGCGCCCAGCGGAACAGCCCGACGGCCATGGCGACGCCGGAAAGCGTCGCGAGTACCGTCACGGTCCAGAAGCCGGCGGGATCGTCGGAGCCGGGAATGCCGCCGACATTCATGCCCATCAGCCCGGTCATCAGCGTCAGCGGGGCGAACACCACGGTCACCACGGCGAGAATGAGCATGGAGCGGTTCATCTGCTCGGCGCGCCGTTCCACCATCTGGTCATAGATCACCGCCGCGCGGTCGCGCACCGAATCCAGCTCCTCGGCAAAGCGCGTCACCCGGTCCGCCGCCTCGCGCAGGCGGTTGCGGTCGCGCCCGGTCAGCCAGGCGGCGTCCTCGATGGAAAAATGGTTCAGCGCCTCGCGCTGCGGGGCGATGTAGCGGCGCAGGATGATGGCGACGCGCCGCAACTCCGCGACTTTCGGGCTGAGCGCCGAGAGCGTCATGTTGAAGACGTTCTCCTCCAGCTCGTCCGCCTGCTCCGCCAGCGTGGTGATCACCGTGTCCATGCGGTCGACGAGGCGCAGCGACAGGTCGGCGATGAATTCGCCCGGCGTGCGCGGCGCCCGCCCGCGCGCCAGGGCGTCCTCGAAATCCGCCACCGCCGACAGCGCATGGGTGCGGACCGAGATGATACGCGTCGGCTCGACCCAGAAGCGGATCGAATGCATCTCGTCGGGCAGCGAATAGGGCATCAGGTTGATGCCGCGCAGGTTGAGGAACGCGCCGCTGTCGAACAGCAGGCAGCGCGGGCGCGTCTCCTCGGCGGTGAGCGATTCCGCGATTCCCGGCTCGATGCCGGCATCGGCCTGAAGCCAGGGCTGGCGCCGCCGCTCCATCAATTGCAGGCTGATCCAGACGAAGGAGCCGTCGCCGACCCGGCAGCCGCCGCGCACCTCTTCCCAGGAAAGCCGCCGCGCCCCGCCCTGCCCGTCAAAGGCCCAGGCCGAGATCAGCCCCTCGCTATCGTAATCCGGCAATCGAGAGGCTCCGCGAACCGAGACCATGAACGGGCGATGAATAAGCCCACAGCCAATCGTTCAGTTTGATGAACCTTTTGCAACAGCCGGTTCAGTTTGGGTTCGTCCGGCACGGCGTAGCTTCACCCTCACAAACGGCCATTCCGGCCGGAGCGCACCGCGAAAGCACTGAGGACAATCGCCATGATCCGCTTCGCAAAGGCTACCAAGATTGCCGCCCTCGCCTGTGTCGGCCTCACCCTCGCCGCCCTGCCCGCCGCGGCGGGCGGCCGCCATGGTGGCTGGGGTGGTCCCGGCTGGGGCGGCCCCGGTTATGGCGGTCCGGGCTGGGGTGGTCCCGGCCCCGGCTATGGCCGCGGCTGGGGTGGCCCGCCGCGCGGCTATTACGGCCCGCGCCGCAACAATAACGGCGCCGCCATCGCCGCCGGCGTCATTGGCGGGCTGGTGCTCGGCGGTATCGCCGCCTCGGCCTACAACAACCAGCCGCGCTGCTGGGTCCAGCCCCAGACCTTCTATGACCGCTACGGCCGTCCCTTCTACCGGGACGTCGAGGTCTGCCGCTGAGTGTTTTCAGTTGAAGCGGTCGCAAGAGGCGGTGGCGCGATCCACCGCCTTTTTGCGTTTTCACGCGCCATCGAGCGGGTCCAGCTTGACGATGCCGCTGCGGTCGAGCCCCGCCAGCGCGTCGGTCACCTTCACGCCGCCGATCACGAGGTCGGGCGCCAACTCGCTAAGCGGGATCAGCGCGAAGGCGCGCTCCATCATGCGCGGATGCGGGATTTCGAGGTCAGGCTCGGCGATCACCTCGTCGCCATAGAACAGGATGTCGATGTCGATGGTACGCGGCCCGAAGCGCACCTCGCGCGTGCGGTCGCGCCCGAAGGCGTGCTCGACGCCGAGCGCCATGTTGAGCAGCTCCCGCGCGGAGAGTTCGGTCTCCACCGCCACCACAAGGTTCAGATAGGGCCCCTGCGGCACCGGCCCCCAGGGCGGGGTCTCGTAGAGCGAGGAGCGCGCGATGATCTTCAGCCCGATCCGCGCGATCAGCCCCACCGCTTTCGCCATGGTGCCGGCGCGGTCGCCGAGATTGGAGCCGAGGCACAGATAGGCGATGCGCTTGTGCACCTTGCGCGGCCGGCGGACGAAGAATTCGGGCGGCGAGGATTTAGCGGGCCGATCTTTAGGAAGCATTTCGGATCGCCTCCGTCACCCGCGCCGCCTGCACATGCTCGGCAACATCGTGGACCCGGATCATCGCACAGCCGGCCATGATGCCGATGACGTTGGAGGCGATGGTGCCCGGCAGGCGCTGCGCCGGCGTGGTGTCGATCACCTTGCCGATCAGCGATTTGCGCGAGGTGCCGAGCAGGATCGGGAAGCCGAGCCGGCCGATTTCGTTCAGGCTGGCCAAGGCCTTCAGGTTCTGCTCGAAGGTCTTGCCGAAGCCGATGCCGGGATCGAGGCTGAGGCGGTCGGGCCGGATGCCGGCCTTGGCCGCGCGCTCCAGCGCCTGCTCGAAAAAGGCCAGCATGTCGGCCACGATGTCGACCGAGCCGTCCACCACGGCGCGGTTATGCATCGCCACCACGCCCGCGCCATGGGCGGCCGCGACCGGCGCCATTTCCGGGTCGCCCATCAGCCCCCAGATGTCGTTGACGATATGCGCCCCGCGCTTCAACGCCGCTTCCGCCACCCGCGCCTTCTGGGTGTCGATCGAGATCGGCACGTTCACCGCCTCATCGCCCGCCAGCGCCTCCAGCACCGGCAGCACGCGCGCCATCTCTTCCTCGGCCGGAACCGGCGTATGGCCGGGCCTCGTCGATTCGCCGCCAATGTCGAGAATGTCCGCGCCCTCCGCCACCAGCCGCCGGGCATTGGCCAGCGCATCGTCCAGCGCCGCGCTGCGCCCCCCATCGGAGAACGAATCCGGCGTCACGTTGAGAATGCCCATCACCAGCGCGCGCCCGTCATAGGAGAGCGTACGGCCGCGCGCGTCGAACTGGCGGAGCGAGGGAGGGGTGAGAGCAGCCATGCGTTTCCGGCCTTGAGGATCGTGCTGTGTGACATCGCGCGCCGGGCGCCGGAAGGCAAGCGCGACCAAAGAGCCGCCTATACGACCCTCCCCGCGCGGCCGGCGTATTCGGCCGGAATGACGCACCGGCACGCTTGCCGAACCCGCCCCGGCTGCGCTCTATAGGCACACGAAAATTCGGTCGCGGGAGAAGCGCATGTCCGGGGATATCGACGGCAAGATCTTCGTCGGCCTGTCCGAGAAGCCCGAATATCTCACCCTCAAGCTCGCGAACCGCCACGGCCTCGCCACCGGCGCCACCGGCACGGGCAAGACCGTGACGCTGCAGACGCTGGCCGAAGGGTTTTCGCGCGCCGGCGTCCCCGTCTTCGCCGCCGACATCAAGGGCGACCTGTCCGGCGTCTCCATGCCCGGCGAGGGGCAGGAATGGATCCTCAAGCGCTGCGAGGAGATCGGCGTCGACTACATGCCCGACGAGTTCCCCGTGGTGTTCTGGGACCTGTTCGGCGAGCAGGGCCACCCGGTGCGCGCCACGGTCTCGGAAATGGGGCCGCTGCTGCTGGCACGGCTGATGAACCTCAACGACGTGCAGGAAGGCGTGTTGAACGTGGTGTTCCGCATCGCCGACGAGCAGGGCCTGCTGCTGCTGGACCTCAAAGACCTGCGCGCCATGCTCGCCTTCACGGCCGAGAACGCCTCCAAGCTCACCACCACCTATGGCAATGTCTCCTCCGCGACGGTGGGCGCCATCCAGCGTTCGCTGCTGGTTCTGGAAAATCAGGGCGCCGACAAATTCTTCGGCGAGCCGGCGCTGAAGATTTCCGACCTGATGCGGGTGGACCGCCGCTCGGGTTACGGCACCATCAACCTGCTGGCGGCCGACAAGCTGATGGGTTCGCCCCAGCTCTACGCCTCGTTCCTTTTGTGGCTGCTGTCGGAACTGTTCGAGGAGCTTCCCGAGGTCGGCGACCCGGACAAGCCGAAGATCGTGTTCTTCTTCGACGAGGCGCATCTCCTGTTCGACGAGGCGCCCAAAGCCCTGCTGCAGAAGGTCGAGCAGGTCGTGCGCCTCATCCGCTCCAAGGGCGTCGGCGTCTATTTCGTTACCCAGAACCCGCTCGATGTGCCGGAGAGCGTGCTCGCCCAGCTCGGCAACCGGGTGCAGCACGCGCTGCGCGCCTTCACCCCGCGCGACCAGAAGGCGGTCAAGGCCGCCGCCGACACCTTCCGGCCCAATCCGAAGCTGAACACCGCGCAGGTCATCACCGAGCTCGGCAAAGGCGAGGCGCTCATCTCCATGCTGGAAGGCAACGGCACGCCCTCCATGGTCGAGCGCACGCTGATCGCTCCGCCGGCCGGGCGCGTCGGCCCGGTGACGCCGGAACTGCGCAAGCTCGCCATCGAGCGCTCGCCGCTCAAGGGCATCTATGACGAGACGCTGGACCGCGAGTCGGCCTATGAGGTCCTCACCAAGCGCGCCGAGGAGAACGCGGCCGACGAGGCTCCGCCGGCCGGCAAATCCGGCACCGTGAAGCCGGGCCCCGCCAACGCCCCGGTGGAGGCAGATGCCGGCGGCGGCGGGCTGCTCGGCAGCGTGCTCGGCGGCATTTTCGGCACGCCCTCGCGCGGGCGCATGAGCGTAGGCGAACAGGTCACGCGGCAGGTCGCGCGCGAAGTCACCAATCAGGTCACCAAGGCCATTCTACGCAACGTGCTCGGCGGCGCGCGGCGCCGGTGAGCATGCATGTCCGTTCGTCGCCAATCCGGCCGCAGCCGGAGGCGCAGAGCCGGGATCGCTCTCCAGTTTCGCGCGATCTCGGATACCGCCTTTGGCCGTCCGGGATGACGGCGTAAGAATTCCAGGAAAAGGACCCTTCCAATGACCGATCTCGACCGCGTTCTCGCGCAGGTGGACGCCGATCTCGACGCCAGCCTGGAGCGCCTGTTCGCCTTCCTGCGCATCCCGTCGATCTCGACCGACCGCGCCTATGCCGAAGACTGCCGCCGTGCCGGCCAGTGGCTGGTCGACGACCTCGCCTCGCTCGGCCTCAAGAGCACGCTGAACGACACGCCCGGCCACCCCATCG
The DNA here is from genome assembly GCF_047501495.1 of Ancylobacter sp. G4_0304. Classification (NCBI taxonomy): domain Bacteria; kingdom Pseudomonadati; phylum Pseudomonadota; class Alphaproteobacteria; order Hyphomicrobiales; family Xanthobacteraceae; genus Ancylobacter; species Ancylobacter sp. G4_0304. The sequence continues at coordinate 50,127 of NZ_JAZDRM010000020.1, forward strand.
TCACCGGCCGCTCCGAGATGGGTGCGGGCAAGCGCGTGATGTTCTACGGCCATTACGACGTGCAGCCGGTCGACCCGCTGAACCTGTGGGACAACCCGCCCTTCGAGCCGAAGATCGTCGACGGGCCGGACGGCACAAAGCGGATCGTCGCGCGCGGCTCCTCCGACGACAAGGGTCAGGTCATGACCTTCGTCGAGGCCTGCCGCGCCTATCTCAAGGTCGCCGGCACGCTTCCGGTGGACGTCACCATCATGGTCGAGGGCGAGGAGGAGAACGGCTCCGGCAACCTGCCGCCCTTCCTCGCCGCCAACAGGGACGCGCTCCAGGCCGACCTCGCCCTCGTCTGCGACACCGGCATGTGGGACCCGCAGACCCCCTCCATCGTCATCTCGCTGCGCGGGCTGATGCATGACGAGATCGTCGTCACCTGCGCGGATCGCGACCTGCATTCCGGCTATTACGGCGGCGCCGCCGCCAACCCGATTCACGTGCTCGCGAAAATTCTCGGCGAGGTGCACGGTGCCGACGGGCGCATCACCATTCCCGGCTTCTATGACGGCGTGATCGAGCCGCCCGATCACGTGAAGGCGGAGTGGGCGAAGCTCGACCTCACGCCGGAGAACTTCCTCGGCCCGATCGGCCTCGCCCATCCCATCGGCGAGAAGGACCGCTCGCTGGTCGAGATGATCTCCTCGCGCCCGACCTTCGAGGTCAACGGCATGTGGGGCGGCTATCTCGGCGAGGGCTCCAAGACCGTCATCCCCTCCATCGCCACCGCCAAGATTTCCTGCCGCCTCGTCGCCGATCAGGACCCCGTACAGGTGCGCGACGCGGTACGCGCCTATGTGCGCTCCCGTCTCCCGGCCGACTGCAAGGTCGAGTTCCTCGGCGGCGAGGGTTCGCGCGCGGTGGCGGTCTCCCACGACAACCCGGACCTCGCCAAGGCGGCGCAGGCGCTGGCGGACGAATGGGGCAAGGCCCCCGTCACCGTCGGTGAAGGCGGCTCGATCCCGATCGTCGGCCATTTCAAGAAGACGCTCGGGCAGGACACGCTGCTGGTCGGCTTCGCGCAGGACGACGACCGCATTCATTCCCCGAACGAGAAGTACGATCTCGCCTCGTTCCATAAGGGCATCCGCAGCTGGGTGCGCATACTCGCCGCGCTGGCGGCGTGAGGACAACATCATGAGCAACTGGTCGCAGACCTGGACCTTCCTCGACGGCGAATGGCAGGAAGGCAATGTCGCCATCATGGGCGTGCGCACCCATGCCGCCTGGCTCGGCACTTCGGTGTTCGACGGCGCCCGCTATTTCGAAGGCGTGATGCCCGACATCGATCTCCACGCCGCCCGCGTGAACCGCTCGGCCGTCGCCATGGGGCTCAAGGCCGTGGTGCCGGTGGAACAGTGGATCGAGCTGGCATGGCAAGGCGCGAAGAAGTTCGCGCCCGAGACCGCGCTCTATATCCGCCCGATGTACTGGGCGGAGAGCCCGGGCGCGCGCACGGTCGACGCCGACCCGGACTCCACCCGCTGGTGTCTCAGCCTCTACGAGGCGCCGATGCCGGAGCCGGGGCGCGGCACCTCGATCACGCTCTCTCCGTTTCGCCGCCCGACCATCGAATGCGCGGTGACCGACGCCAAGGCCGGCGCGCTCTATCCCAATAATGGCCGCGCGCTGGTCGAGGCCCACAAGCGTGGCTTCGACAATGCCGCCCTGTGCGATTTCCTGGGCAATGTCGCCGAGCTGGCAACCGCCAACGTGTTCATGGTCAAGGATGGCGTCGCCTTCACGCCGGCAATCAACGGCACCTTCCTCGCCGGTGTTACCCGGCTGCGCAGCATCGGGCTGATGCGCGAAGCGGGCATCGAGGTGCGCGAAATGGCGCTGAAGTGGGACGACTTCAAAGGCGCGGACGAGGTGTTCACCACCGGCAATTATTCCAAGGTCGCCCCGATCACCCGCGTCGAGGACCGCGACCTCCAGCCCGGCCCGGTGTTCCGCAAGGCCCGCGAACTGTATTGGGATTTCGCGCACGGCTGAACGGGCGCTGAAACAGTCATGGCCGGGACGAGCCCGGCCATGATCTCGTCAGTTTGGGCACGTTCCTCACATGCGGAAGCGGGTGCCCCAGTCGTCGACCTGCCGCTTGGCTTCGTCCTTGGCGAGGCCGTAGCGCTCCTGAAGGACGCCTTCCAGCTCCTCGCGCTTGCCATGCAGGCGGTCGAGGTCGTCATCGGTCAGCTTGCCCCACTGCTGGCGCACCTGACCCTTGATCTGCTTCCAGTTTCCTTCGATCCGATCCCAGTTCATCGCTGTTCTCCTGATACGGGGAATGGTGTGAGCCGGGCCTCGTCAGGCGACGCTCCGGCTGCTTGAGGCCACAGCGCTCGCCAAACGTTCGGATGTTCCATCCGGACGGGAAGCGCTCTAGCATCACCTTGATAACGCGCAGGTCCGGCTTTTGATCCAGAACACCCTCCTTCCCTCGCCCGAACAGCTCGCCGACGGCGTGCGCGGCGGCAGTCGCGCCATGCTGGCGCGCGCCATCACGCTGGTGGAATCGCGCAAGGAGAGCCACCGCGCGCTCGCCGAGCAGCTGCTGCAGCTGCTGCTGCCGGAAACCGGCCGTGCCGCGCGGGTCGGCATCACCGGGGTTCCCGGCGTCGGCAAGTCGACCAGCATCGATTCACTCGGCGCCTATCTGCTCGGCGAGGGCCACCGGGTGGCGGTGCTGGCGGTCGATCCCTCCTCCACCCGCACCGGCGGCTCGATCCTCGGCGACAAGACCCGTATGGCGCGGCTCTCCATGGACGAGCGCGCCTTCGTGCGCCCCTCCCCGTCCGCCGGCACGCTTGGCGGCGTCGCGGCGCGCACGCGCGAGACCCTGCTGCTGTGCGAGGCCGCCGGCTATGACGTGGTGCTGGTGGAGACGGTCGGCGTCGGCCAGTCCGAGACCGCGGTCGCCGACATGACCGACACCTTTCTGGTGCTGATGCTGCCGGGCGCCGGCGACGAATTGCAGGGCATCAAGAAGGGCATCATCGAGCTCGCCGATATCGTCGCGGTGAACAAGGCCGACGGCGAGAATGCCGTCCGTGCCAAGGCGGCGGCGAGCGAATATCGCGCCGCGCTCCATGTGCTCGGCGGACGCGAAGCACATTGGCAGGTGCCGGTGCTCACCTATTCCGGCCTCACCGGCGAGGGCATTGCCGCGCTGTGGGGGCAGGTGCTGCTGCATGGCGAGCGGGCGCGGGCGGCGGGCGCCTTCGCAGCCAAGCGCCGGGCGCAGCAGGTGAAATGGATGTGGACCCTGTTCGACGACCGCCTCCGCGCGCGCATGGCGAGCGCCCCCGAGCTTCGCGCCCGCGTGCCGGAGATCGAGCAGGCCGTGGCCGACGGCCGGCTGGCGCCCGCGCGCGGCGCGGGAAAAATCGCGGGCCTGCTGGGATTTTGAGACAATGGTGGCGCCTCGCCGCAGTTCAACCGTAGTGTTGTGGCAATGGAAGAGCCGCAGGCATTCATCGCGCGCCTCGGCCCACCTGATTTTTTGACAGCGATCATCCGGCGACAGCGCCGGAGACGGGGAAGCGACGCAATGACGAGCCCGGACCGCCTGAACGGCGCGCGCATCTTCATCGTTGAGGACGAGTCCCTCGTGGCCCTGATGATCGAGGCCATGGTCGAGGAGCTGGGCGCTCGCGTCGTCGGCAGCGCGCGGCGCATCGACGAGGCGCTGGAGTTCGTCGGCTCCAGCCACGAGGACATCGACATCGCCCTGCTCGACATCAATCTCGGCGGCACGCACAGCTACGAGATCGCCCATGCCGTCGCCGGGCGGGGCATCCCGCTGGTGTTCTCCACCGGCTATGACGACGGCTCGATCGTCGAGGAATGGCGCGGCCAGCCGCTCTTGAGCAAGCCGTTCCAGCTCGCGGAGCTTCAGGCCGCGCTCGGCAGCGCCATCGCCTCGCGCGCGCGCGCCGAGACCTGAGCATCGCACCACCTCGCGATGAACGCGATCCGCCCGCGTATCCTCGTCACCGGCTTCGGCCGCTTTCCCGGCGCGCCGGTCAATCCGTCCGCCGCCCTCGCGCGTCTGCTGGTTCGGCCGGGCAAGGGCGCGCGCGAGTTGCTGGTGCTTCCCACCACCTGGGCGCAAGCGCGGGACTTCGGCGCCGAGCTGGAGCGCCGCCAGCCGGACATCGTGCTGATGATCGGCCTCGCCGCGCGCCGGCGCGCGCTGTGCATCGAGACCCGCGCGGTCAACCATGCCGGCGGCTTCCCGGATGTGCTGCGCCGCCGCCCCGCCGGCCGCGCGCTGCGGCGCTTCGGCCCGCGCGAGATCGCCTGCGCGGCGACAGCGGTGCCGCTGGTCCACGCCCTGCGGCAGGCCGGCCTGCCGGCGCGGGCCTCGCGTGATGCCGGGCGCTACATCTGCAACGCGCTCGCCTACGAGGCCTATGGCTGGGCGCGGCGCGAGCCCGGCCGGCTCGCCGTCTTCGTCCACATCCCCTCGCCCCGCCCCAGCCTGCCCCGCGCGCGGATGGCCCTTGGCATGGAAATGGTGCTGAAGGCGCTGGAGGCGCAGTTCGCCGCCCGGCAGCGGGCGGGTCGCGCGTCTATTGCGGCACCTGCACGGTAATCTCGATCGAGGCGTACCAGGCGGCGAGGTTGGCGATGTCGGTATCGCTGAGCTCTTTCGTCACCACCGTCATCATCTCGTTGCTGCGCTTTCCGGAGCGAAACTCCTCCAGCGCCTTGGCGAGATACATCTCGACCTGCCCGGCGAGATTGGGCGCCTCGGGGTGCTGGGACATCCCGTTGGTGCCGTGGCAAACGGCGCATTGGGCGGACGCCATCGCCCGCCCGGCCTTGGCATCCTGCGCGAAGGCGGGCGCGCACAGCATCATCGACACCGCCACGAGCGGCACGGCATAAAAATGCGGCATATAGGTTTCCCGGCGAAGGTCAGAAGGAAATATTCCGCCCCGCGGCCGGTTCAACGGTCGCGGGGCGGTCGGCGCGGTCACTCGCCGTAGGAGATGCGGTAGATCGCGCCGGAGGTGTCGTCGGCGACCAGCAGCGAGCCATCATTGAGCTGCGCCACCGAGGCCGGCCGCCCGAGATACTCGCCGTTCTTCAGCCAGCCTTCCGCGAAAGGCTCGCTCTTGGCCGCCGTGCCGTCCTCGTTCAGCGTGGTGAACATCACCCGCGCCCCGACCGGCGTGGTGCGGTTCCACGAGCCGTGCTGGACCGAGAAGATGCCGCCCTTGTACTTCGCCGGGAACTGGTTGCCGGTGTAGAAGGTCATGCCGAGATCGGCGGCATGCGCCACCATTTCGACTTCCGGCTTCACCGAATCCGCCGGCGGGGTCTTGTCCTTGTATTCGGCCGTGCGCACCGAGCCGCCGCCATAATAGGGGAAGCCGAAGGTCTGGCCGGCCTTCACCGCGCGGTTCAGTTCGCCGGGCGGGATGTCGTCACCCATGCCGTCGACCTGATTGTCGGTGAACCAGAGGGTCTTGTCCTTCGGGTTGAAGTCCATGCCCACCGAGTTGCGCACGCCCCAGGAATAGACGTTGCGATTCTTGCCGTCGCGGTCCATCTGCACGATGCCGCCGATGCCCCACTTCTTGTAGAGGTCGTATTTCTCCGGCGCGAACACGTTGAAGGGCTGGCCGAGCGTGATGTAGAGCTTGTCGTCCGGCCCGATGCGGCAGACGCGGGCGGTGTGGTTGTAGGATTCCTCTTCCTTGGGGATCAGCTCGCCCTGCTTCACCACCTCGAAGGCGGCGACGTCCGGCCCCTCATAGAAGAACTCCGCCGCCGGGAACAGCAGCACGCGGTTCTGCTCGGCGACGAACAGGAAGCCATCCTTCGAGAAGCAGACGCCGTGCGGCAGCTTCATCTGGATGGAGGGCGCGAACGGCTTCACCTCGTCGGCGACGCGATCCTTGTCGCGGTCGGTCACGGCCCAGACCTTGGTCTTGCGCGTGCCGACGAACACGACGCCGGTGGTCGGGCCGACCGCCATCTCGCGCGCATCCGGCACGATGGCATAGAGCGCGATCTTGAAACCGTCGGGCAGCTTGATGCCGGCCAGCGTCTTGTTCAGCGCGGCGGCGCGGGGCCCGCCCTGCGGCACCGTCACCATTTCCAGCGGCGTTTCGGTCGCCTGAAAATTGGAAAGCTTGTTCAGGTTTTCGGTGGATTGGGCGAGGGCCGGGGCCGTCGCGGCCGAACCGGCCAGAAGGGCTCCCGCGAACATCGTGGACGCGAGCATAGACGCGCGCGACTTCATGGCCGCCCGCGGGCAGCGCCGGTTATTCATCATGTGGTCCTCCCAGAACTCGAACCTCGAACGGGCTCGTTGAACGGGCGACACGCTAGCATGACGGGAATTTACGTTAAGTCAGAAACAGTGACCTAACTGACGAATACATGTTCTGTATTTGAAAAATAGTACGATTTATCAAATCAGTACAATGATGCCTCAAAGAACACACTATAACTTATAATCTCCTACATTATTTTTCATACCACGAACAGCGCGCGGCGCGATGGATAGGCGGCGCCGCGCCTTGCCGCGCCGCGCGATCATCCCCTGTTAGCGAAATCCTGCTAAGCGGGGGGCGTCATCCCAAGCGGACGGGAATCATCTGGCGTGACGATCTACCTGCCGATCGCCGAACTTCCGGTGAACATCTTCACCCTGCTGGCGCTCGGCATCGCGGTCGGGTTCATCTCCGGCATGTTCGGGGTCGGCGGCGGGTTCCTCATGACGCCGCTGCTGATCTTCCTCGGCGTCTCCCCGGCCGTGGCGGTGGCGAGCGTCTCGACCCACATGGCGGCCTCGTCCTTCTCCGGCACGCTGAACTATCTCAGGCGCAAGCTGGTGGACGTCCAGCTCGGCATGGTCCTGCTCTCGGGCGGCCTCACCGGCACATTGGCCGGCGTGTTGGTGTTCATGGTGCTGCGCCGCTACGGCCAGCTCGATCTGGTGATCGCGGTTTCCTACATCACGCTGCTCGGCGCCATCGGCTCGCTGATGGTGATCGAGAGCCTGCGCGCGCTCATCCGCAACTGGCGCGGCGAGGCGGCGACGGTGAAGCGCCCCGGCGCGCATCCGTGGTTCCTGCGCATGCCGTTCAAGATGCGGTTCCGCCAGTCGCGCATCTATGTCTCGATCATCCCGGTGGTGACGATCGGCTTCGCCATCGGCTTCCTCGGCGCGCTGATGGGTATTGGCGGCGGCTTCATCCTGGTGCCGGCGCTGATCTATCTGCTGCGCGTGCCGACGCTGACCTCGGTCGCCACCTCGCTGCTGCTCACCCTTGTCACCATGGTCTTCGCCATCGTGATGCACGCCGTGCTCAACCAGACCGTCGACGCCGTGCTCGGGCTGATCCTGATGATCGGCGGCACGATCGGGGCGCAGTTCGGCGCGCGGGCCGGGCAGTCGATGAAGGCGGAGAATCTGCGCCTGCTGCTCGGTCTTCTGGTGCTCGCCGTCGGCATCCGCGTCGCGGTCGACCAGATCGCCCGCCCGGCGGATCTCTATGCCGTCACCGTCAACGAGAGCGCGCGATGATCGCTCCCCTCGCCCGCCTCCTCGTTTTCGGTCTGCTGCTCGGTGCCGGCCCGGCGGGCGCGTCGGAGCTGGTGCTCTCGCTCTCCAAGCCGCGCGTCACCATCACCTCCAGCTTCGCCGGCGACAGTATCGTGCTGTTCGGGGTGATCGAGCCGGGCGCCGATGCGCCGGCCGATCTGGCCTATGACGTGGTGGTCACGGTGCGCGGCCCCAATGAGAGCTTCGTCACGTGGCGCAAGGAGCGGCGCTTCGGCCTGTGGACCAATGGCGACAGCCGCACCTTCGTCGCCGCCCCCTCCTATCTCGCCGTGCTCAGCAATCGCCCGCCCTCGGAGATGGCGGCGCCCGACCTGTTGCGGCAGGAGCAGGCCGGCTTTGCGCAGAACCGGCTGCTGCAGCGCCTTGGCACCGACTATGCCGACGTCGTGCCCGGCGATCCGTTCCGGCAGGCTTTCCTGCGGGTGAAGCAGACGCAGGGCCTCTACCTCGAACGCACCGATGCCGTAAGCTTCCTCGCCCCGCGCGTGTTCCGCGCCGCCATCCCGCTGCCCGGCACCGCCCCGATCGGGCGCTACGAGGTGGTGGTGAAGGTGTTCGCGGGCGGCGAGATGCTCAAGCGCGGCGCCACGACGCTCGATGTCGGGAAGATCGACTTCGAGCAGGCGGTCGCGACCGCCGCGCAGGATCACGCCTGGCTTTACGGCCTCGTCACCGCGCTCGGCGCGCTGATGGTCGGCTTCATCGGCAACATCGTGTTCCGCCGCGACTGAGCTAGCACAGCGCCGGCTCGGGCGCATAGGCGATGCCCGAGGCCTCCAGCGCGGCGGCGGCCCGCAGCGCGATGTCCTCCCGCCACGGCGCCGCGATAAGCTGCACCGCGATCGGCAGCGGGTCGTCGCCCGGGATCGGGGCGGCGGCGACCGGCAGGCCGATGAAGGAGATCGGCTGGGTGTAGATGCCGATATTCGGCCGCACCAGCATTTCCTTGCCATCGAGCACGAAGGTCTTCTGCCCGCTCAACGGTGCCGGCACCGGGGTCGCCGGGGCAATCAGCACGTCATACTGTGCGAACAGCTCCAGCGCGCGGGCGTGGAACCAGCGGCGGAATTTCTGCGCCTTGGCGATCCAGTGCGCGGGCAGCGCCGCGCCCGCCAGCAGCCGCTCGCGCACCGCCGGGTCGAAATCCGGCCCGCGCTCGCGAAGCCGGTCGATGTGCAGCGAAGACCCTTCGGCCATGGAGATGATGAAGGCGCTGGCCCGCGCCCGCTCGACCTCGGGCAGCTCCACCGTGTCGACGGCGCCGAGCACCTCGGCCGCGCGGGCCACCGCCGCGAAAGCCTGCGGCAGACCCTGGCGGGCGAACCAGCCGCCCAGCACGGCGACACGCAGGCCGTCCGCTCCGCGCGCCAGCTCCGGCAGGGTCGGCCTCGCCGGAATGTCGGGCATGGCCTCGTCATCAGGATCATGGCCCAGCATCGCATCATAGGCGCTCGCCAGATCGGCGACGTTGCGGGCGAAGGGACCCAGATGATCGAAGCTCGCGACGAAAGGAAAGGTGCGGGCACGCGAGAGCCGGCCATAGGTCGGCTTCAGCCCGAAAATGCCGCTGAAGGAAGACGGCACGCGGATCGAGCCATTGGTGTCCGAGCCGAGCGAGAGCGGCACCAGCTTGCCGCCCACCGCCGCGCCCGAACCGCCCGACGAGCCGCCGGACATATGGGCGAGGTCGTGCGGGTTGCGGGAATCGCCGTCATGGGCGTTCTCCCCGGTGAAATCATAGGCGTACTCGCCCATGTTCAGCGCGCCGACGCAGATCGCCCCGGCCGCCTCCAGCCGCTCCACCAGCGCGGCGTCGCGGCCGGCAGGGGCATGGTCGCGGTTGATCTTCGAGCCGGCGACGGTGACGACGCCCGCAAGGTCGAACAGGTTCTTCACCGCGAAGGGCACGCCGGCCAGCGGGCCCAGCGCCTCGCCCTTCGCGCGGGCGGCGTCCAGCGCGTCGGCGCGGGCGCGGGCGCGCTCGGAGGCGACATGGGTGAAGGCGGTGAGCAGCGGATCGGCCTGCGCGATCCGCGCCAGAGTCGCCTCGACGATGGCGCGGGCCGACACCTCGCCCCCGCGTACCGCTGCCGCGATGGTGAGCGCGGGTCCGGCGGAGAGGTCGCTGGCGTCGAGGCTGACGGCTGTATCAACGCTCATGGCACATAGACCGGAGCGGGCTCCGCCTCGTCGGACATGGGAAAGCTCATCACCAGATCGCCCATTTGCGCGGCAATGGTGAAGTGCATGAGCACCCTTTCGCGCAGCTCCGGCTCGACCGGCAGTGCCAGGAGGTCGAGCGCCGCGTCGAGATAGGTCGCGAGCCGCGGGTCCGGCCCTTCCGTCGGTTTGACTTCGCTCACGTCGCGTCCCCTGAACCCCGGCGGGACGGCCTGTCCCCCACGCCATTGCATACAGGAAGCATGCCATAATCGCAGAGCTGGCGAAGTGGGCTGGGGATGTTTTCCACTCCCCGCAACAGCGCGCCGCAGCGGCCTTGCAAAGCGTGAACTCCCCGAGTAGGTTCCGCGCCGTTCTGGCATGCAGCTGTAGCTCAGTTGGTTAGAGCGCCGGTCTGTGGAACCGGAGGTCGGTGGTTCGAGCCCACCCAGCTGTACCAGAGAATGATGCCGGGCCTGGGCAAGCGCCCCCGGCGATCCCGAACTCCCCGTCTTGATAATTCCTGCCGCACCGGCATGGCGTCTTGAATCGTTCCAAAGCATGATGCCGGTCTCCCGGCACCGTAGCGACGCCGGTTCGGGAGGCGTGGGGGCGTCGTTCCCATGCGTGCCGGCGTTCGTGCGGACCTGTGCCCATGTCTTCCCGCTTCGCCGTCCCCCGCACGGCGCTCCACCTCGCCGGCCTTGCCTTCGCCGCCGGACTTCTGGTCCTCCCTCTGTCGCTGCTGGCGCAGTCCGCGCCGCCGCCGGAAAAGGTCGTGGTCTGGGATGTCCCGGCCATCGACGAGCTGCCGGACGACGCTTTCGGCCGGCTCGCGCGCTATGGCCGCTCGGTGATCGAGGCGACCTATGCCCATGTCGGCCCGGCGGTGGCCGATCCACAGGCACGCTATGCCGGCAACAATCTCGCCTGCGCCAATTGCCACCTTCAGGCGGGGCTCAAGAAATTCGGCCTGCCGCTGGTCGCCGCCTCGGCGGACTACCCGGCCTATAGCACGCGCAGCGGCGAGGTCGCCTCGCTGTTCGACCGCGTGAACCAGTGCATGCGGCGCAGCATGAACGGGCGCCCCATGCCGGCAGATGCCCGGCCGATGCAGGCGATTCTTGCCTATCTGGACGTGCTCTCCAGCAACATTCCCCATGACGCGACGATTGCCGGGGGCGGCGCGGGCCACATGCCGGAACTCGCCCGCGCGGCGGATCCGGCACGTGGCGCGCCGCTCTATCAGCAGCATTGCGCGGATTGCCATCGCCGCGACGGGCTTGGCGTGCGCCGCAACGAGGCGCTGCCGGACCGCGGCTATGCGATCCCCCCGCTCTGGGGCCCCGACAGCTTCAATGACGGCGCCGGCCTGTCGCGACTGATCACGCTGGCGAACTTCGTCCATGACAACATGCCGAACGGCACCTCCTGGGTCGAGCCGCGCCTCTCACCCGAGGAGGCGTGGGACGTCGCCGCCTATGTGCTCTCCCAGCCGCGCCCGGCCATGACGGGGCTCGATGCGGATTTCCCCGACCTGCTGCTGAAGCCGGTCGACGCGCCCTACGGCCCCTATGCCGATCGCTTCCCGCCGGCGCAGCACCGCTTCGGTCCCTTCGCCCCGATCCGCGCCGAGATCGCCCGGCTGAAGGCCGAGCGCGGCAGCGTCCCGAACCCGAACGCGCGCTAACAGCATCTGGCCACTGTCACCGCCGCCCGCTAGATTTCGCGGACGATTCCTCCACCGGAGCCTGCCGTGTTTCGCGAGCCTGAACCGCTTCCGGCCATCGCGAAACGCCCGTCCTATGTCTGGATCGTGGTCGGCACCGTGTGCATTGGCGCCTTCATGGGCCAGCTCGACGCCAGCATCACGCAGCTTGTGCTGCCGGCGCTGGAGGACAGCTTCGGCAGCTCGGTCGACGTGGTGAGCTGGGTCGCGGTGATCTATCTGGTCACCGCCGCCGCCACTCTTCCGGTCTTCGGCCGCCTCGCCGATCTTTATGGCCGCAAGCTGCTCTATACGTTCGGCTTTCTGGTGTTCGTACTTGGCTCCGGCCTGTGCGGCTTCGCCACCTCACTGGAAGCGCTGATCGCGGCGCGGGCGCTGCAGTCGATCGGCTCGGCCATGCTCACCGCCAACAGCGTCGCCATCGTAGTCTCGATCGCCACCCATTCCAATCGCGGCAAGGCGCTCGGCATCCAGGCGGCGATGCAGGCGGTCGGCCTCTGCGCCGGGCCGACGCTGGGCGGGCTGATCCTTAGCGCGCTGGACTGGCGCTGGGTGTTCTAGGTCAACGTGCCCGTGGGGCTGGCCGGCGCGGCGATCAGCTGGTGCGTGCTGCCGGTGACGCAGCTGCCGGAGCGGCGCGGCCGGTTCGACGGCTTCGGCGCGGTGCTGCTGGTACCCGGCCTCGGCGCTCTGATGCTGGCGGTCAATCAGGCCGGGACCTGGGGGATCGGCTCACCGGCCATCCTTGCGAGCGGCGGCGCCGCGCTTCTCCTGCTCGGCCTGTTCGTCTGGCACGAGGCGCGCACCGCCGACCCGCTGGTGTCGCTCGCCTTGTTCAAGCGTCCCGCCTTCGGCCTCGGCAATGTCGCGAGCCTTCTCGCCAACGCCATCCTGTTCGCCTTGTTCTTCCTCATGCCCTTCGCCTATCAGCGCGTGTTCCATCAGGATGTGCTGGCCGCCGGGCTTTACCTCACGGCCATCCCCATCGCGCTCGCCGTGCTCGCCCCGCTCAGCGGCGCGCTGTCGGACCGCATGGGCTATCGCGCGCTGTGCACGGCCGGCATGCTGGTGGCCGCGGCCGGCCTCGTGCTGCTGCACACGCTGCTCGCGAGCACGGACGCCAGCGTCGTCATGATCACGCTGGCGCTTGCGCTGATCGGCGTCGGGCAGGGCCTGTTCTTCGCGCCGAACAACAACGCCATCATGGGCAGCGCGGCGGCGGCGGAGACCGGCGAAGCCGGCGGCGTGATGAACGTCACGCGCAATATCGGCACCAGCCTCGGCATCGCGGTCGCGGCGGCGCTGCTGTCGTGGCAGCTGCGTGCCGGCGGCGCGGCGGTCGCCTCGACCCATCTCGCCCCACCGGCCGAGCTGCTGTCGGCGATCCGCCTCGTGGTCGCAGTGCTGGCAGCGTGCGCCTTGGTGGCGGCGCTGGCGTCGCTGGTCCGCCCCTCCCCGGCTGAGCCGAACACGCGCAAATGAGCCTGCCGTTACGTCGAGTGTGGTAACAAGGCGTGGCGTGCCGGCGGGCTGATTTGCCCAATCCCCGCCGCGCCGGCCAAACGAACCGAATGCAAGGACCTGTCATGCGCGCCGTGCTGCTTTCCCTCCCCCTCGCTTTGCTCGCCGTCCCCGCCTTCGCGCAGGGCATGCCGAACTCGCTGAACATGACCTGCTCGGCCGCCCGGGCCATGGTCCAGCAGCAGGGCTCGGCGGTCATCGCCACCGGCCCGTACGAGTATCAGCGCTATGTCGTCGATCAGCGCTATTGCGACTATGGCGAGACCACCTATCCGGCCTGGGTGCAAACGCAGGACCAGTCGCAGTGTTACATCGGCATGCAGTGCAAGCAGCCCATGCACAGCGACCGCTGAGCATCGCACGCCATGAAAAAGACCGGCCCGGACGTTCCGGGCCGGCCTGAGGCGCCTCGCGGCGCGGCGGAGAAGCGGGACGCTCGCCGGCGACGCGTTCAGTGCGCCAGCAGCAGCGGCACGGTCATGCGGTCGAGCATGTCGCGCGTCACGCCGCCCAGCACGAATTCCCGCAGCCGCGAATGGCCGTAGCCGCCCATCACCACGAGGTCGATGTCGCGCGCCGCCACTTCCTTCAGCAGCACGTCGACAATGCCCTCGTCGCCGGTCGGCACCAGCCGGCGCAGTTCCACGTTCTTGTCGTGGCGCGACAGATGGCGGGCGAGGTCGGCGCCCGGCAGCGCGTTCGGCTTGGAGCGGCCGGTCTCGACCACCACGGCTTCGATAAAATCGGCATGTTCGAGGAACGGGCGCGACTCGGCCACCGCGCGCGCGGAGGCGCGACCGCCGTCCCATGCCACCATGATGCGCTTCGCCGAGAACGGCTTGGACTGGCTGCGGGGCACCAGAAGCAGCGGCCGGCCGGAATCGAACAGCACCGCCTCGGCGATCACTTCCTCGGAGCCGAGATTTTCCGGGTCGGCCTGGCTGACGATGGCGAGGTCGTAGAGCCGCGCCATGATGGCGATCTGCTCCGCCGCGCCGCCCGGCGTGCCGTCGATGGTGCGCACCTCGCCGGTGATCTCCAGCGAGCGCGTGGCCTCGCCGAATCGCGCGACCGCCTGATCCGCCAGTCGCTTGCCCTCGGCGCGCTGCGCCTCGATGAAATCGGTCGAGAACGCCTCGGTATAGACCGGAGGAACGTCGATCTCATAGCTCACCGCGACGCCGGTGAGATGGGCCCCCAGCCGCGCCGCAGCGGACACCGCATAGTCCACCGTATTGTCCGGCCCCTCGCCGCTGCGCAGGCTGACGAGAATGTCCTTGATCATATGCACTCCTCCCGCTCTTGCTTTCCTGAGCTTATGCACCCGTTCACATGTCGCGGCATTGACGCGCGTCAATGGAGTTACCTTGCGTCACCCACAAATCTCGCATGACACTCTACCATGACACCATGCCGGCCGGTCGCACTGAAACGGTACGCCCTCTATAAGAGCACAGCTTTGCCGGAACCCAAGTCGCTGGAAGCCTACCCCATGAATGCCACACGATCCGGGACCGCCCCGCGCGCCCTGGCCGCCGTCGGCCGAACGCTCGCCGTCAGCCTCGCGCTGCTCGGCCTGTGGGAAGCGGTGGTGCGCTTTCTGGCGATCCCGGCCTATATCCTGCCGGGTCCGCTGCGCATCGGCGCGGCGATGTGGGACAATGCCGGGGTGCTGGTTCACAATGCCGGGATCACGCTCGGCGAGATGCTGCTCGGCCTGATCAGCGGCAGCGCGCTCGGCATGGGCTGCGCGCTGCTGATGGCCGGCTCCATGACGGCGCGGCGGGCGCTGCGCCCGGTGCTTCTGGTGGCGCAGGCGCTTCCGGTGTTCGCCATCGCCCCGCTTCTGGTGATCTGGTTCGGCTTCGGCCTCGCTTCCAAGATCGTGATGGCGAGCCTCATCATCTTCTTTCCAGTCGCTTCCGCCTTCCATGACGGCCTTGCCCGCACCGATCAGGGCCTGATCGACATCGCGCGGCTGCACGGCGCCGGCCCGCTCGCCACGCTGCGCCATATCCGCCTGCCGGCGGCGCTGCCGGCTTTGGCGTCCGGCCTGCGCGTCGCCACCGCCGCCGCGCCGATCGGGGCGATCGTCGGCGAATGGGTCGGGGCGTCGGCCGGGCTCGGCTATCTCATGATCTATTCCAATGCGCGGATGCAGACCGACATGGTGTTCGCCGCGCTCGCCATCCTGCTGGCGGTGGCGCTCGGCCTGTTCGCGATCGTCGACCGCGCCCTCACCCGCGCGCTGCCCTGGGCGCCGGAGACACTGACGCGGTGAACCCGCCGCTTCCCGCTTGGAACGAAACAGGAACTTTGCCATGATGAACCATGCCGATTCACCTCTCCAATGAAGATGCCCGCCGCATCTTCCTCGCCCGGCAGGGCCTGTCCGCGCCGCCCGGCCGCGCGCTTTCCAAGACGGCGCTGCTGGAGCTAATCCATGAGATCGGCTTCGTGCAGGTCGACAGCATCGCGACGGTGGAGCGGGCGCATCACCACATCCTGTTCGCGCGGGCGCAGGGCTACCGGCACGAGCAGCTGACGCGGCTGCTCGAAAAGGACCGCGCCCTGTTCGAGCATTGGACCCACGACGCCGCGATCATCCCCAGCGCCTTCTTCCGCTACTGGAAGCACCGCTTCGCCCGTGCCCGTAGCAGTCTGGCGGAACGCTGGCGCAGCTGGCACGAGAACGGCTTCGAAGCTTACGTCGACCACGTCCATGAACGCATCACCCGCGAAGGCCCGCTGATGGCGCGGCACTTCGAGGCGGAGAAGCGCCCGCCCGGCGGCTGGTGGAACTGGCACCCGGAGAAGACCGCGCTGGAATATCTCTGGCGCACCGGCGCGCTCTCCATTGCCGGGCGCGAGGGCTTCCAGAAGGTCTATGACCTGACCGAGCGCGTCATCCCCGCCGCCGACCGCGAAGGCGAGGTGCCGGAAGACGTCTTCATCGACTGGGCCTGCACCAGCGCGCTGGAGCGGCTCGGCTTCGCCACCCATGGCGAGATCGCCGCGTTCTGGGATCTGGTTTCGCCCGAGGAAGCGAGAGCCTGGGTCGCCGCCAATGCGGAGCGGCTGGAGCCGGTGATCATCGGCTGCGAGGACGGACGCACCCGCGCCAGCCATGCGCTCGCCGGCAGCCGCGCCGTGTTCGACGCCCTGCCCGCCGCCCCTTCGCGGCTCCGCGTGCTCTCGCCCTTCGACCCGCTGCTGCGCGACCGGGCGCGGGCGCAGCGCCTGTTCGGCTTCGACTACCGCATCGAGGTGTTCGTCCCGGCGGAGAAGCGCGTCTATGGCTATTACGTGTTCCCGATCCTCGAAGGCGACCGGATGGTCGGCCGCATCGACATGAAGGCCGAGCGCAAGGCCGGCGTGCTGGAGGTGAGGCGCCTGTGGCTGGAGCCGGGCGTGCGCGGCTCCGCCGGCCGCCTCGCGGCGCTCGACGCCGAGCTCACACGCCTTGCCCGTTTCACCGGCGTGGAAGGCGTGCGCTATCTGGAGGGCTGGCGCGGCGCGTGAATGCGCGCCCCCGCCCATTTGCCGTGGCATACCGAGCCTGCTAACCTTTGCCTGTCCGAGGGGTGTCCCGCGATTCAGCGATGGATCAAGGGGCTGAGATGGCATCCGCCAGACCCTTTGAACCTGATCCGGGTCATGCCGGCGAAGGGACGGAGCCAAGGCAGGGCCGCTCACGCGTTCATTGGAACCGGGCCGCCGCCGGAAGATCCCCCAAGCTCATGTGCCGGGTCTCCATTCTGGGAGGAGATCCATGTTGAAGAACACTTTCGCCGCCGCCGGCCTCGCCTGCGCGCTCGCCCTCGCCGCCGTGCCCGCACACGCTGCCGAGAAGCTGACCGTGCTGCTGGACTGGTATGTGAACCCCGACCACGCGCCGCTGATCGTCGCCAAGGAAAAGGGCCTGTTCGAGCAGCACGGGCTCGACGTGACGCTGGTGCCGCCGGCCGATCCCTCCGCCCCGCCGCGCCTTGTCGCCGCCGGGCAGGCCGAGATCGCGGTCAGCTATCAGCCGAGCCTCTACCAGTCGGTGGCCGAAGGCCTGCCGCTGGCGCGCGTCGGCACGCTGGTCTCGACCCCGCTCACCGCGCTGGTCGCGCTGAAGGACGGGCCGGTGAAGACGCTCGCCGATCTCAAGGGCAAGACCGTGGGCTTCTCGGTCGCTGGCTTCGAGGATGCGCTGCTCGGCACCATGCTGACCGACGCCGGGCTGAAGCCCTCCGATGTCACCATGATCAACGTCAACTTCGCCCTCACTCCGGCGCTGATGGCCGGCAAGGTGGATGCGGTGATCGGCGCCTATCGCAATTTCGAGCTCACCCAGATCAAGCTGGAAGGCAAGGAAGGCGTCGCTTTCTTCCCGGAAGAGCACGGCGTGCCGGTGTTCGACGAGCTGATCTACGTCGCGCACAAGGACAAGCTGAGAGATCCGCGGCTCAAGAAGTTCCTCGCCGCCGTCGAGGACGCGACCATCTACATCCTCAACCACCCGGACGAGGCGTGGGGCGTGTTCGTGAAGGCGAACCCGAAACTCGACGACGAGCTGAACCGCACCGCCTGGACCGACACGCTGCGCCGCTTCGCCCACGCCCCGGCGGCGCTGGACAGCGAGCGCTATGCCCGCTTCGCCGAGTTCATGAAAGAGCACAAGCTGATCGAGAAGGTCGAGCCGGTGTCGACCTACGCGCCGGTTCTGCCATAGGCGACCTTCGCGCGGCGCCTGAAGCATCGTCATCCCGGAACGGCCCGCTGGCCGCCTCCGGGATCAGGCCGCCGCCAGCCGCGCCGGTCCGTCCGCGTCGCGCTCCAGCCGGACATGACGCTGGTGCAGATCGATCAGCGTCGAGCGGTGGCCTATGGAGAGGATCGCGGCCTGCGGCAGCCGCCCGGCGATCAGCCGATACAGCGCCGCCTCGCCCGGCTCGTCGAGTGCCGAGGTCGCCTCGTCCAGCAGCAGCACGTCCGGCTTGATCAGCAGCGCCCGCGCCACCGCGAAGCGCTGCTGCTCGCCGCCCGACAGGATCGACGACCACAGGCCGCGCTCGTCGAGGCGACCCGCAAAGGCGCCGAGCCCCACCGCCTCCAGCACCTCGCGCAGCGCCTCGTCGGAATGCTCGACGCTCGCATCGGGATAGGCCAGCGCCCCGCGCAGCGAACCGACCGGCAGATAGGGCCGCTGCGGCAGGGTGAGCACGCGGGCGTCGGGCGCCAGCGCCATCTCGCCATGGCCATAGGGCCAGATGCCGGCCATGGCGCGCAGCAGCGTGCTCTTGCCGGAGCCCGAGGGCCCGGTCAGCAGCACCCGCTCGCCGCGATCGAGGCGCAGCCCGTCGGCGGTGACCAGCACGCGCCCGTCCGGCAGGCGCACCTCGAAGCCGTCGAGCCCGAGCATCGCGCCATCGCCGCCGGTCACGCGCCGGAAATCGATCCGCCGCGACTCGGCCTGTGTGGCCGCGACCGAAGTCTCGAAGCCGACCAGCCGGTCCACCACCGCCTTCCACTCCGCCAGCGAGGAATAGGCGGTGATGAAGAACGAGAACGAGCCCTGCACCTGACCGAAGGCCGAGGAGGTCTGCATGAGCTGGCCGAGCGTGATGCCGCCGGCGAAATAGGCCGGCGCTACGACCAGGAACGGAAACACGTTGGAAATCTGGCCATAGCCGGCGGTGAACCAGGTCAGCCGCTTCTGGGCGATCATGATGCCCCAGAAATTATGCACCACATGGGAGAACCGGGAGAGCAGCCGCGCCCGCTCGGTCGCCTCGCCGTCCATCAGCGCGATCTGTTCGCCATTTTCGCGCACGCGCACCAGATCGACGCGGTAATCCGCCTCGTAGCGCTGCTGGTTGTAGTTCAGCCCGACCAGCACCCGGCCGATGAGATGGGTCAGCCAGGTGCCGACCGCGGCATAGGCGAACGCCGCCCAGACCAGATAGCCGGGAATCCGCCAGTCGCCGCCGAACAGGCTGAAGCTGAAATCGCCCGAGAGCCCCCACAGGATCACCGCGAAGGAGGTCAGCGTCATCACCGCGTTGAGAAGCCCCATGAAAAGGCTGAGCGTCTGGGCGATATAGGCCTGCACGTCCTCGGCGATACGCTGGTCGGGGTTGTCGGCGGTGTCGCCCTTTAGCCGCATCAGGTAATGCGTCTTGTCCGCCAGCCAGCCGGAAAGATAGCGTTCCGTCATCCAGGTGCGCCAGCGTATTTCCAGCCATTGCCGCAGATAGAGCTGGTACACCGCGACGACGATCGCGCCCGCCGCATAGAGCATGAACAGCCAGAGCTGATGAGTGAAGGCGGCGAAGTCCTTCTCCTGGATCGCATTGTAGAACGCGTTGTTCCACTCATTGATCAGAACGATGGCGTAGACCCAGGCGACCTCCAGCCCGATCACCGCCGCCAGCAGCGCGCCGCCGCGCCATTTGTCCTCGCTGCGGAAATAGGGCGAGGAAAGACGCCAGAAATCGGCGAGCAGAGAGAGGACAGCACGCAAGCGGAACACTCCGGCCTCAAGGATGCACAAAGAAAAACGGCGCGCACGGGACGCGCCGTCTCAAACAGTCATTGAAAAGGATGCAGGCGGGAGAATGACGATCAAATTAATAATCGGAAAGCTTCGAGCGAATATTTGGCGACGGCACTTAGCTGCCGACGGAAAGGCCCTCGCTCAGGAGCGCGTGTCGCGCGCCGAGGCGAGCAGCGCGGCGCTGTCGCCCTCGAACATCGCCGGCTCCACCAGCACCCGCGCCGGCGCGTACGCCGCCATATGCAGCGACGCCTCGCTCGTCTCATCCCGCCGGTCGGCGTAAAAACCCGCGGCCCCAATGATCGCGATCGAGGACAGGGCGAGGAAAAGCTTGGCGATCATGAGCTTGTGCATGGCGTCTCTCCATCCCTCAAGGCCCGCCTCTGCGGCCGAACCTTGATATGGGGACATTACACCATGCACATGCGCCGCTCACGATACCAGAACGCACCGCTATGATTGCGTTCGTGCAATTTGAAAACGCCGTCAGCCTTTAGACTTGGCGGGAGTGGCAGCCGGCGACTTCTCCGGCGCGATCTTATGCGTGTGGAACATCCGGCCCCAGGGCTACCTGGATTCATGCAGCGTCTGCCAGAACGCTTTACGATCATCCTTGCTACGGCCACCGGCAGAGGCGGCGGTGATGCCGAACGTGGCGATCAGGGCGGCGGCTACGAGGACGCGGAACGCGGCTGGGCGCGCGAGATCAAGACGAGACATGGCGTTTCTCCTATCAGCGCCGTGTCGGATTGGAACGGCAGCGTTAAGAGAGAGCTATGTCGTCCGCGACTGGATCGTTACGGATGTTTTTGCAGCCCTGCCCACCGCCCCATGCACGGGCAGCGCGGCTCAAATGAAGCGCTTGCGGATGTTCTGGCTGATCATGTCCAGCAGCGAGACGGTGAGCACCACGATGATCAGGATCGCCGAGGCCTGCGAGTAGAGGAAGCCGCGCATGGTCTCGTTGAAGGTCATGCCGATGCCGCCGCCACCGACGATGCCGAGCACCGTGGCCGAGCGGACATTGGATTCGAAGCGGTACAGCGCATAGGAGATCCACAGCGGCATCACCTGCGGCAGCACGCCGTAGATGATTTCCTGCAGCCAGGTGCCTCCCGTGCCGCGAATACCCTCCACCGGCGCGGGGTCGATCGCCTCCACCGCCTCGGAGAACAGCTTGGCAACCACGCCGGTGGTGTGGATGAACAGCGCCAGCACGCCGGCGAACGGACCGAGGCCGACGGCGGCAATGAAGATCAGCGCGAACACCAGCTCGTTGATGGCGCGGCAGGCATCCATGACCCGGCGGATCGGGAACGCCACCCAGTGCGGCACCACGTTCTCCGCCGAGAGAATGCCGAAGGGGATGCCGACGATCACCGCCAGCACCGTGCCCCAGATCGCGATCGCCAGCGTCTCCAGCATCGCGTTGAAATAGACGTCCCAGTCGGTGAAGTCCGGGCGCAGGAAATCGGCGCCGAGCGTCGCCATGTTGCCGGCGTCGCGCAGCAGCTGCGCCGGGTTCATCTCGGCTTCGTACCAGGCCGCCACCAGCACCGCGATCACGAGGGCGGCCAGCGCGAGGCGCGTCAGCCGGGTGACAATCGGCGTCACCGGCGGGGCGGGCATCGTGGCGAGATCGGCGGCGGTGCGGCGGGCGGCGTGGGAGACGGACATCTCGTCATTTCCTGCGTCATCCCGGCCGCGTGCGCAGCCGGAGAGCCGGAGCGCTGCCCCGGCGGGATCGGTTATCCCGGAGCGGCCTCGCGGCGCTCCGGGATGACGTTGCGTGTCTGATGGCGGCGAACCGGCAGGCCCGCCGGCGCCTCACATGGCGGGCAGCTTCTTCTGCTGCGCGTCGAGATCGGCGAGCTGGGCATCGATCTTCTTCAGCTCGGCGGCCTTCTCGTCGGCGGAGAGCTTGTCGTTCTTCTCGGCCTTGACGCGGGACTTGAACAGTTCGAGCTGGCGGATCGGGATCAGCTGCGCGTCGGAGGAGGCGAGGAACGGGCCCCAGCCGTCCGAGGTCTTGGCGAGCACGGCGCGGGCATGCTCGATTTCTTCCGGCGTGCCGTTGCGGCCATAGGTCATGAAGAAGGTGTAGATCTTGGCCTTGAGGTCGGCCGGCAGATCCTTGCGCCACACGATCGGGTCGCCGGCGATCATGGGCGAGCGCCACACTTCCTTGATCTTCGCCGCCTCATCCGGGCGGGTCTGCTGCAGGCGGGTCATGTTCTCGGTGTTGTTGGTCGCGAAATCGACCTGCTTGTTGGCGACCGCGAGCAGGTTGCCTTCATGGTTCGAGGTCACGACGCGCTTGTAGCACTTCGTCGGGTCCACATTGTTCATGGCGAACACGTAGTAGCTCGGCACCAGGTTGCCCGAGGTGGAGTTCGGGTCGCCATTGCCGAAATTGTAGCCCTTGGTGCAGTCGAGGATGTCCTTGAGGCCGTTGATGTCGTTGCGGTCGACATTGGTGACGATCAGCGAATAATAGCCCGAGGAACCGTCCGGCTTGGCGGTCTTCACGAAGACTTCGCCGTTGGAGCGGTCAACCGCCTCCATGGCCGACTTGTTGCCGAACCACGCCACATCGACCTTCTTGAAGCGCATGCCTTCGATCACGCCGGCATAGTCGCCAACGAAGAACGGCTTCACCGGGACGCCGATCGCCTTTTCCATGTCCTTGAGCAGGGGCTCGAAGCTCTTGGCGAGGTTGGCGGAGGATTCGGTGGAGATGAAGCCGAAGTTCAGCTCCTTGACTTCCTGCGCCGCCAGCGGGGCGGTGAGGCCGGCAAGCACGAGGCCGGCCGCGAGAATGCGCTTCATGGGGGTCGCTCCTGTCAGGATACGGTCTGGGTAACGTGGGTCTCGGCCGGCACGGAGGCGCCGACAGCGAACTGGCTGGGCAGGATCAGCTCCTCGGCGCTGGCGCCGTAGAGCTCGGTCAGGAACGCGGCGTTGATCTGCGAGGCCGGCCCGTCGAACACGACGCGGCCGGCATCCATCGCGATCACGCGGTCGAAATAGGCGGTCGCGTAGTCGACCTGATGCAGCGAGACCACCAGCGCGATGCCGTGGTCGCGGCTCATGGTCACCAGCGTGTCCATCACGCGCTTGGCCGATTTCGGATCGAGCGAGGCGATGGGCTCGTCGGCCAGCACGAGCTTGGCGCCCTGCACCAGCGCGCGGGCGATGGCGACGCGCTGCTGCTGGCCACCGGAAAGTTCGCGGGCGCGCTTGGCGGCATGGGCCTGGATGCCCACCTCGGCGAGCGCGGCATAGGCGGTGCGCCGTTCATCGGTATTGAACAGCCCGAGCGTGCCGCGCAGCGCGCTCATCCGACCCAGCGCGCCGACCAGCACATTGGTCAGACCGTCAGGCGGCCCGAGAGCGCGAATTGCTGGAACACGAGGCCGATATGGCGGCGGGCGCGACGCACATCGCTCGCCAGCCGGCCGCCCTGCTGCACGTTCACCCCGAAGGAGCGCACCACGCCGGTGCCCGGCGCGCCCTTGTCGGCCAGCACGAGGCCGGAGGCGATACGGATCAGTGTCGACTTGCCGGAGCCTGACGCCCCGATCAGCGCGACGCGCTCGCCGTCCTGAATGGTGAGCGTGACATTGTCCACGGCGCGGAGCTGCGTGCCCGCGCCGGCGCCGTAGGTCTTGCTCACGCGGTCGAGTTGTAGCGCTGCCGCCATCGGTCTCCCCGCCGGCTCGTTGGACACGGGCTTGGGGTAGCGACGGCACGTGACGCGTGGATGAACCTTACATTTCAGTTCAGTGACGAAGCGTCACCGCCCATCGTCACGAAGACGGGGCGCGCGGGTTTGAATTGCGGACGACGGTCGCGGTCTTGCTTTCTTCCCGGCCCGGATCGCATTGACTTTGCCATCCCTGCCGGCAAGTTTCGCTCTTCCGCGCGACGTCCCGTCCGGCGCGGATTCGGATCGCGCCGACGCTGCGGCGCCGCCCGTGAGGCAAGGTGTCTCCATGATCTATTACGCGACCATCCTGCTCACCATGGTAGTGCTGCCGCTCGTCAGCATCTCCACGGAGATGGCGACCTCGACCGGCATGGAGGGTCTCCTCGTCGTCTCCATCAAATGGTTCGCGTTCTGGGCCGTGGGGGTGCGGCTGCTTCTCGCGGGCGTGTCGCAGATCCTGCGGCCGGGCTACACGCTCAAGCATATTCTCGGCGTCGACGAGCCGCGCGCCTATGTCATCGCGCAGGAGCTGGGCTTCGCCAATGTCGCCATCGGCGCGGCGGGGCTGATTTCGCTTCTGCTGCCTGGCTGGGCGCTGCCGGTCGCTTTTGTCGGCGGCGTGTTCCTCGGCCTCGCCGGCTACAATCATCTGCGCCGCCCGCGCCGCAACATGCGCGAGAACGTGGCGATGGCCAGCGACCTGTTCGCCGCCGCCATCCTGCTCATCGCTTTCGTGCTCAGCCTGTTCTGAAAAGCCGCCGGAGGCGGAAGATCATCCCCGCCTCATTCCGTCACGGGCGGCGGATCGATGAAGACATGAAGCTCCACGATCAGGTCGTCCGCGATCCGAGCGACGTCGGCGCCGGTGACGATGACCTGGCCGGGAGGGCCGCCCTGCCAGCGCGCGATCGCGATGCCATGGTGCCCGAGAGGCGTTCCCACCGGCTCGAAGCGAAACCCCTCCGGCAATTGTCCGAGCAGCGCCCCGACCGTCTCGGAAATCCCCGCGTGGCCGGTCACCTCGCGATCGGGTTCATACAGCACCGCGTCGGGATGATAGAGCCGGTTCAGCGCGGCCATCCGGCGCGCGGGGTCTCGTTCGTTCCAGACCTCGGCGAGGTTGGTTTCGAGCAGTCCTGCCGCGTCCATGCCCATCATGCGCCTCCGAACCGGTCGCCACCCGGATGAAGCCGCTCGTCGCGGGTTCCCGGCCGATGGCTGTGCTGGTCGGGGATGCTAGCCCGGCGCCCCCGCCCTGCCCAGCCGCGCGCTGTCGGTTTCGACCTCACATATTGGGGTAGTTCGGCCCGCCGCCGCCCTCGGGGGCGACCCAGGTGATGTTGCCGTTCGGGTCCTTGATGTCGCAGGTCTTGCAGTGCACGCAGTTCTGCGCGTTGATCACGAAGACCTCGTCGCCATCCTTCTCCACCCACTCATAAACGCCGGCCGGGCAGTAGCGTGCCGAGGGACCGGCATAGACGTCGTGCTCGGACGCCTTCTGCAGCGCCATGTCGGCCACCTTCAGGTGCACCGGCTGGTCTTCCTCATGGTTGGTGTTCGACAGGAACACCGAGGACAGCTTGTCGAAGGACACGAGGCCGTCCGGCTTGGGATAGTCGATCTTCTTGGACGCCGCCGCCGGCTTCAGGCTGGCGGAATCCGGCTTGCCGTGCTTGAGCGTGCCGAAGGGCGAGACGCCGAGCAGCGTGTTGGCCCACATGTCGAGCCCGCCGAGCGCGATGCCGGCATAGGTGCCGAGCTTCGACCAGAGCGGCTTCACATTGCGCACCCGCCACAGATCGCGGCCGATGTCGGAGGCGCGCCAGCCGGCCTCGTAGCCTTCCAGCACGTCATGCTGGCGCCCGGCACCGAGCGCGGCAGCGGCGTGCTCGGCGGCCTGGATGCCGGAGAGCACGGCGTTATGGCTGCCCTTGATGCGCGGCACGTTGATGAAGCCGGCGGCGCAGCCGATCAGCGCCCCGCCGGGGAATGCCAGCTTGGGCACCGACTGGAAGCCGCCCTCGGTGATCGCCCGCGCGCCATAGGCGAGGCGCTTGCCGCCCTCAAAGGTGGAGCGCACCAGCGGATGGGTCTTGAAGCGCTGGAATTCCTCGAACGGCGCCAGCCACGGATTCGAATAGTTCAGGTGGACCACGAAGCCCACCACCACCTGCCCGTCCTCCAGATGGTAGAGGAACGAGCCGCCGCCCGTGGCATTGCCGAGTGGCCAGCCGAATGAATGCTGCACCAGGCCCGGCTGGTGCTTTTCCGGCGCCACCTTCCACAATTCCTTGAGCCCGATGCCGAATTTCTGCGGCTCGCGACCCTCGTCGAGCTTGAAGCGGGCGATGAGCTGCTTGGAGAGCTGGCCACGCGCGCCCTCCGCGAACAGCGTGTACTTGCCCCGCAACTCCATGCCGCGCGTGTAGCGGTCGGTCGGCTCGCCGTCGCGGCCGATACCCATGTCGCCCGTGGCGACGCCCGCCACCGCGCCGTCCTCGTAGAGAACCTCGTTCGCGGCGAAGCCCGGATAGATCTCGACGCCCAGTTCCTCCGCCTTGGCCGCCAGCCAGCGCGCGACATTGCCCAGCGAGCCGATATAGGCACCGTGATTGTTCATCAGCGGCGGCATCAGCGCGTTGGGCAGGCGCACCGAGCCGGCGGGGCCGAGCAGATAGAAGCGGTCGTCGGTCACCGGCGTCTTCAGCGGCGCGTCGGGATTATCCCGCCAGTCCGGGAACAGCCGGTCGAGGCCGATGGGATCGATCACCGCGCCGGAGAGGATATGCGCGCCGACCTCGGAGCCCTTCTCGACCACGACCACCGACAGATTTTCGTCGAGTTGCTTGAGGCGGATCGCCGCCGACAGCCCGGCCGGGCCCGCACCGACCACGACGACGTCATAGTCCATCGCCTCGCGTTCGGGCAGTTCGGCCGCACTCATTCCATCCTCCGGGCATGCACAGATCAGGGGCATCACGCTGATTGGACTTCTTCCACGCTTGAGCCGACCTGACAATCGGCTGTTGGATCGAATAGAATGGCCGGCATGAGCCTTGCCCCCACCGAACGCGACATCCTTTCCGACATTCTCGCCTTCCATGTCGAAGCGGGGGTGGATGCCGCGCTCGGCGACACGCCGGTCGACCGCTTCGCCGAGAGCGCGGCGGAGAAATCCGCGCGCGCCACGGCACGCCCCGCACCGCTACCGGCCACCGCCGCCGAGCCCCGCCTCGCACCGGCCGCGCGCGCGGTGCCCGCCGCTCCCCGGCCGCCGGCCGCCATCCCCTCGCCCGAGCTGGCCCCGCCCGACCTTGCCGCCACCGAGGCGCGCGAAGCCGCCGCCGCTGCGCCGACGCTGGACGCGCTGCGCGATCTCCTGGAGCGCTTCGACGGCTGCCCGCTCAAGCACACCGCGACCCGCCTCGTCTTCGCCGACGGCAATCCGCAGGCGCGGCTGATGCTGGTCGGCGAAGCGCCGGGGCGCGACGAGGACATCGAGGGCAAGCCGTTCGTCGGGCGCTCGGGCAAGCTGCTGGACCGCATGCTCGCGGCAATCGGCATCGACCGCTCCTCGGCCTATATCGCCAATGTCGTGCCGTGGCGCCCGCCGGGCAACCGTACCCCGACCCCGCAGGAAACGGCGATCTGCCTGCCCTTCATCCGCCGGCAGATCGAGCTCGCCAACCCGGACGTGCTGGTGTGCCTCGGCGGCCCCTCGGCGCAGACGCTGCTCGGCATCAAGGACGGCATCACCAAGGCGCGCGGGCGCTGGATGGAATACGACACCGGCACGCGGACCATTCCCGCGATTCCCACCTTCCATCCGGCCTATCTGCTGCGCACCCCGCTCGGCAAGCGCATGGTCTGGCGCGATCTCCTCGCGATCGAGGCGCGGCTGAAGCAGGCTTAGAGCGCTAGGATCAGGACGCGATCTCGACCGTTCGCGCCAGCCTTGCGCGGATCGGGGCGAAGGAGACGCGATGGTGTTCGCACACGCCGAGCGCCTCCAGCGCGCTGGCATGCTCGGCGGTGCCGTAACCCATGTGCCGCTCGAAGCCATAGCCGGGATGCCGGCGGCCGAGTTCGCCCATCAGCCGGTCGCGCGTCACCTTGGCGACGATCGAGGCCGCCGCGATGGAGGCCACCAGCCCGTCGCCGCCGATGATCGCCCGCGCCGCACAGGTAACGGGGGGCACGTCGCGCCCGTCCACCAGCAGCAGGCGCGGCGCGCGCGGCAGGCCGGCGCAGGCCCGCGCCAGCGCCCAGAGCGTCGCCTGGCGGATGTCGGTGGAATCGATCCGCGCCGGCGGGGCGAAGGCGAGCGCGACCTCGGCGCTGGCGCAGATGATCTCGAACAGCGCCTCGCGCCGGGCCGCGCTCAGTTTCTTGGAATCGTCGAGCCCCTCGGGCACGCGCTCGGGATCGAGGATCACGGCGGCGGCCACCACCGGCCCGGCCCAGGGCCCGCGCCCCACCTCGTCCGCGCCCGCGACCGGTGCCTCGCCGGCGGCCAGCGCCGCGCGCTCGGTGGCAAAGTCCGGCCATGTCCGCGCCGTCGCCCTCGGTGCCCGCATGCCGCCCTCTCCCTCGCCGCTCGGCGGCCTCGAATCCGCCCGCATCCACGCCCACCCCATAGCACAGCACGTAATGTGTTGGGCCATCGGGCGTGAATGGCCTATGTGGGTGACCGGCGACGCAGCAGGCGGGTCAGGGATGAATTGGTCGGAGCGTATTCAGGAATTCGTCACGCTGTGGGTGGTGATCGACCCACTCGGCACGCTGCCGGTGTTCTTCGCCGCGACGGCGATGCTGGACGCGGCAGGGCGCAAGCGCGCGGCCTATCTGTCGGTCGCCATCTCCTTCGGCGTGCTGGTGTTCTTCGCCCTTGCCGGCCACTGGCTGCTGCGGGCGATGGATGTGTCGATCGAATCCTTCCAGATCGCCGGCGGCATCGTGCTGTTCCTGTTCGCGCTGACCATGATCAGCGGCTCGGGGCACGGCAATCCCGACCCGCAGGTCGAGACCAATCCTCTCGATGTCGCGATCTACCCGCTCGCCATCCCCTCCATTGCCAGCCCCGGCGCCATGCTGGCGGCGGTGGTGCTGACCGACAATGCCCGCCATAATTTCCCGGATCGGCTGTTCACCATCGCCACCATGGCGAT
Source organism: Ancylobacter sp. G4_0304 (assembly GCF_047501495.1). NCBI lineage: Bacteria > Pseudomonadati > Pseudomonadota > Alphaproteobacteria > Hyphomicrobiales > Xanthobacteraceae > Ancylobacter > Ancylobacter sp. G4_0304. The sequence goes on from NZ_JAZDRM010000020.1 coordinate 78,591, forward strand.
CGTGCTGGCAGTCACGCTCGTCATCCTCTTGTTGGCTGGCCGCATCTCGCGCCTCATCGGGCGCGGCGGTGGCTCGATTATCAGCCGCGTCATGGGCATGATCCTCGCCGCGCTGGCGGTCGACCTCATCCTCAGCGCCTCGGCGAAGTGGCTGAACCTGCCGCCGATCTGAGCGGCTTTCAGATTTCCACCGGCGGCGGCGCGCCCAGATGTTTGGCGAGAAACGCCCCGGTGCGGGTCCAGGCCAGTTCCGCCGCCTTGGGGTCGTAGCGCGCGGGATTGGTGTCGTTGTTGAAGGCGTGGTTGGCGCCGTCATAGACATGGACGGTGTAGTCCTTGCCCGCCGCCTTCAGCGCCGCCTCATAGGCCGCGATGCCTTCGTTGATGCGGGCGTCGAGCCCGGCATATTGCAGCAGCAGCGCGGCCTTGATGTCCGGCACGCGGTCGAGTGGGGGCTGCGCGCCGTAATAGGCGACGCCGGCCTTCAGCTCCGGGCTCGCCTCGGCCAGCAGGTTCACCAGTCCCCCGCCCCAGCAGAAGCCCACGGCGCCGACATTGCCGGTCGAGGCCGTATGGGCTTTGAGGAACCGCACCGCGTCCACCGCGCGCGCCACCGTGGTCGGCCGGTCGAGCGCGGCGATCATCTCGCGCGCCTTGTCCTCGTCGGCCGGCGTGCCGCCGTCGGGTGACAGCAGATCGACACCGAAGGCGAGATAGCCTTCCAGCGCGAGGCGGCGGGTGACGTCCTTGATATGGGGATTGAGCCCGCGGTTCTCGTGGATCACCAGCACGGCCGGCCGCTTGGCGTCGACGCGGCGGGCGCGGACCAGAGTGCCGGTGACCGGCGTTCCCGCCGAGAGATATTGCTCGGTGGCGATATCGAGCCGAGCATCGTCCTCCGGCACGATCGCGGCGCGGGCATAATCGTTCTGGAGCAGCGGCAGCATCGCGGCGGCGGCGGCGAGGCTGCCGGCCAGCGTCGCGAGCCGGTCCATGAATTCCCGCCGGCCGATCTGGCCATGGGTGAAGCGGTCGTAGAGATCGATGATGCGCTGGTCCATCGGCACGCCTCCCTGTTCGCGCCAGCCTGGACCCGAAACACGGCGCACGCACATCAGAATTAGGGGAGCGGTATCGAGGGACCGATAACGGCGGCGAAGCGACCGCAACCCGCCCGGTCGCATGGCCGGGCCCTATCGCAGGCGTCATCCTGGACGGCCGAAGCACCGATCCGGGATCGCATGAACATCGGGATGCGCTCTGGCTCGGCACGGCGCTCCGGTCAGGGTGACGGCTTAAGACCTCGCCACCAAACGAAAAGGGCGCAGCTCGCGCCGCGCCCTTCCGTAAATCGAACGGACAGACTTCCTCGGAAATCCATGCCGCCACGTGAACCCGGCTTGCCGGGTTCACGCACTAGAAACCGCGTTGGCGGAGTGGACTTCCTCAGAAATCCATGCCGCCCATGCCGCCGCCCGCCCAAGTCGGCTGTTGCCGACTTGGAACTCATGCGTAAAGCCGGGCGGCTTTCGGACTTCCTCAGAAATCCATGCCGCCCATGCCGCCGCCCGGCATGGCGGGAGCCGCCGCGGGGGGCTTCGGCAGGTCGGCGACCATGGCCTCGGTCGTGATCAGCAGGCCGGCGATCGAGGCGGCGTCCTGAAGGGCGGTGCGCACGACCTTGGCCGGGTCCACGATGCCGGCGGCGATCATGTCCACGAACTCTTCGGTCTGAGCGTTGAAGCCGAAGTTCTGGTCCTTCGATTCCTGCACCTTGCCGACCACGATCGAGCCTTCCACGCCGGCGTTCTCGGCGATCTGGCGGATCGGCGCCTCAAGCGCCTTCAGCACGATCTTGATGCCGGCCTGGATGTCGGGGTTGTCGGAGGTCAGCTTCTCGACCGCCTTCTTGGCGCGCAGCAGGGCGATGCCGCCGCCGGGGACGATGCCTTCCTGCACCGCCGCGCGGGTGGCGTTCAGCGCGTCGTCCACGCGGTCCTTCTTCTCCTTCACCTCGACCTCGGTCGCGCCGCCGACGCGGATCACCGCGACGCCGCCCGCGAGCTTGGCCAGACGCTCCTGGAGCTTCTCGCGGTCGTAGTCCGAGGTGGTCTCCTCGATCTGCTGCTTGATCTGGCCGACGCGGGCCTCGATGTCCTTCTTCTTGCCGGCGCCGTCGACGATGGTGGTCTTTTCCTTCTCGATCACCACCTTCTTGGCGCGGCCGAGCATGGCGAGCGTGACGCTCTCCAGCTTGATGCCGAGCTCTTCGGAGATCACCTGGCCGCCGGAGAGGATGGCGATGTCCTCAAGCATGGCCTTGCGGCGGTCGCCGAAGCCCGGCGCCTTGACGGCCGCGACCTTGAGGCCGCCGCGCAGCTTGTTGACGACGAGCGTGGCCAGAGCCTCGCCTTCGACGTCCTCGGCGATGATGACCAGCGGCTTGCCGGACTGCACCACGGCTTCGAGAACCGGCAGGATCGCCTGGAGGCCCGAGAGCTTCTTGTCGAAGATCAGCAGATAGGCGTCTTCCAGATCCACGAGCATCTTCTCGGGATTGGTGACGAAGTACGGCGAGAGATAGCCGCGGTCGAACTGCATGCCCTCGACCACGTCGAGCTCGGTCTCGGCGGTCTTGGCTTCCTCGACGGTGATGACACCCTCGTTGCCGACCTTCTGCATCGCGCCGGCGATCATCTCGCCGATCGACGAGTCGCCATTGGCGGAGATGGTGCCGACCTGCGCGACTTCGCCGGTGGACTTCACCTTCTTGGCGCGCTTCTCGATGTCCCTGATGGCCTCGGCGCTGGCGAGGTCGATGCCGCGCTTGAGGTCCATCGGGTTCATGCCGGCGGCCACGGACTTGGCGCCCTCGCGGACGATCGCCTGGGCCAGCACGGTGGCGGTGGTGGTGCCGTCGCCGGCGAGGTCGTTGGTCTTCGAGGCCACTTCGCGCACCATCTGCGCGCCCATGTTCTCGAACTTGTCTTCGAGCTCGATCTCCTTGGCGACAGTCACGCCGTCCTTGGTGATGCGGGGAGCGCCGAAGCTCTTGTCGATCACGACGTTACGGCCCTTCGGGCCCAGCGTCACCTTCACCGCATTGGCGAGGATGTCGACGCCGCGCAGCATCTTGTCGCGCGCATCGCCTGCGAATTTTACGTCCTTGGCGGCCATGAGGCTCACTCCTGAATGGGGGGCGTTCAGCCCGCCTTGAGGCGGGCCGTTGCGTCAGGCAATCAAGCCGGCCTCAGCCGACGATGCCCATGACGTCGGATTCCTTCATGATCAGCAGGTCCTGGCCGTCGATCTTGACCTCGGTGCCGGACCACTTGCCGAACAGCACCTTGTCGCCCGCCTTCACGTCGAGCGGAACCAGCTTGCCGGCCTCGTCGCGGCCACCCGGGCCCACGGCGACGACTTCACCCTGCGAGGGCTTTTCCTTGGCGCTGTCGGGGATGATGATGCCGCCAGCGGTCTTCTCTTCCGCGTCGAGGCGCTTCACCACGATACGGTCGTGCAGGGGGCGGAATTTCAGCTTGGCCATCGGTGGTTCCTCGGTCTTCCTGTCTCGCGCCGGCGCGGCGCTCACTGAGCGGACATCTTGGCACTCATCGACAGCGAGTGCCAGCCGCTGCCGAGATAGGCAGGGGGCACGGGAGTGTCAAGCGGACACCGCCAAGACGCGTCAGTCTGCCTGCGTGTCGTAAGGTGTAATATGGTCGATCGCGCGCGCAAGCTTCGCGCTCTCGGTCTCCACGTCATAGGCCTGCTGAAAGTTCAGCCAGAAGTTCGGCGTGGTGGAGAAGAAGCGGCCAAGCCGAAGCGCGGTATCGGTGGAGATGCCGATCTCCTCGCGCACGATCCGCTCGATCCGGGTGCGCGGCAGATCAAGAGCCTTCGCAAGCTTGCCGGCGCTCATATTGAGCGGAATAAGATACTCCTCGCGAAGGAACTCGCCCGGGTGCATCGGGCGCGCAAACGTCACAGCCATGATGAATCTCCTCACCCTCAATCGTGATAGTCGACGATTTCGACATCTTCCGGGCCGGCGGATGTCCAGCGAAAGCAGATGCGCCACTGGCCGTTAATCCCGATCGAGTGCTGCCCCTTTCGATCTCCCTTGAGGGCTTCCAGCTTGTTGCCGGGCGGCGAACGAAGGTCTTCGATCAGAACCGCGGCATCAACAGCACGCAAACGACGCTCGGCGCTGCGAAGGAGATCGGGCGGGAACCCCTTCGGTACCATGCCGGAGATGACGGCCTCGACCATCTTGCCTTTCGTCGAAACGATCATCGCCGCCCTCTGAGATGTGTATCATATAACGATACACTCCGGCGTCAATAGAAACGTATCACAAAGCGATACAGCCAGCCGACCGGGCATCCCGTTCTGGGTCACACGCACGAAAAACCCGGCCTGCGGAACAGGCCGGGTTCTCAACTCTACGCAACGCTTACGCAACAGCCAGGAGGTCAGCTGACCTTCTTGATGTTCTTCTCGACCGAGGCCTTGATCGGCTCGGCGGTCTCGGTCGCGACCTTCTGCGCGATCACCGACAGCTCCTTGGCCTGGGCCGAGAGCACGTCGAACTGCTTGCGCAGGTGGCCGGTGGAGAGCTCCACGGCCTCGGAGACGCTCTTGGTGCCGAGCAGGGCGCCGAAATAGTCGAAGGTGGCGTTCACATTGGCGCGCAGCGACTCGAGCGCGGCGGCGTTGTACTCGGCGACGCCCTTGGAGGCGGTCGAATAGGTGTCTTCGAGCAGGTCCGTGGTTTCCTCGGCGCTCGTCTTCAGCTTTTCATACGCCTCGCGCGCGTTCTGCACGCTCTTCTCGGCGATTTCGCGCACGGCGGCGGGAACTTCGAGATTGGCGAGATCGATCTTCGGCACCGCCGCTTCGAAAGCAGTGGTGGCGGCCTTGACGGTCTTTTTCGGGGAAGGAGCAGCAGCCTCAACCATTGGTTTTTCCTCGGTGGTTCGCGATTGCATCGGGAAGCCGGCCTTGTCTTCGCGAGCGGACAAGCTGGCGCGCGACCCGGAAAGACGTGGCCAACAGCGTCCCGCCATTGCCCTTCCCGACATCGCATCAAACTAATTGTGCACTGCAATATCATATTGCAATGCACAATCAAGAAAATTCTTCAGGAAAACGCACAAGGGCGGCGTTTGGTTCGCCCCGCCCGGCTTTTGCGGTGCACGCGGATCGGCGTCAGAAGTTGAGGCCCGGCGTGGAACCGGCGCGGCCGATGGCCTTGGCCTGCTCGGCGAGGCGATGCGCCTGCTCGGTGACAAACTCGGCGTGAAGGCGGGTCCATTCCTCGACCGTCTGCGCCTTGGCAAGGCGCGAGGCGAAGTCGAAGCTGGCGGCGATATTGGCCTCGGCAAAACCAACGCTGGTGCGCCCCAGCTCGCGAGCATTGTCATGGGCGGCGTCCACCTGCCTCCCGGCATCGTCGAACGCCTTGTGCGCAGCGGAAAGAAAGCCGTCGATCGCCGCGCGCGCCTGATCGACGCCCTGCTCGGCGATGGTCCGCAGTTCGTGCGGAATTTCAAGCTTCGGATTCTCGGCCATCTGCACCTCCCGTTAAGTTACCTGCTCAATCTAACGGCGGTCGGCATATGTACCATTCGCGCTGATGCCTACGACTAAAGTAGACATCCGATGTCGGAAAGGCAACGCGCCTTACCGATCGCGGCGGTAGAATTTCCGTTAACCTGTATCGGTGGCCAGAAGTTAACCGGAAGATGCGAAGCTGAGATGTCGCCGGCATGCCGCCATGGCAAGGAACACCGGCGGGCATTATGGTGCATTCCTGCGGCCGCGGACCGCGTAACAGGCCGGCATTTCGCCGGGGGCAATGACTGGCGAGCATGAGCATTCCGACCGACGGCCCCGCCTCTTCTGCCGCTTCCGTAGCGGATGAGGCCTTGCGTGCGCAGGCGGCGGCCGCTCTCGGTGCGGCGGCGCCGGCGCTGCTGGTGCGCGCCGACGGGCGGCTCCTCGCCGCCAACCCGGCCGGCCGCGCGCTGCTCGGCGCGCGCGAGCTTGGCGAATTGGCGCCGGTCCTTTCCCGGCTCGCTCCCACGCTGCGGCCCGGCCGCGCGCCCCGGCTGGAGCGCCTGCGCCTGCCCGGCCGGCTGACGCCCACCACCTTTGCCTGTTCGCTGATCGCCGCCGACGGCGCCAGGGCGCTGCTGATGACCTCGCTCGACGCCGCGCGCCCGCTGGCGGCTGCCAGCACCGAGCCCCAGTCCCGCGAGCCGCGGTCACGCGCGGGCGGGGATGCGCTCCCGGCCGGCATAGCGCCCTCCCCGCCGCGCACCGAGCCGGAGCGCCCCGCCCCGCCGGCCCTCACCTTCTCCTTCCCGCTGCGCTTCACCTGGCAGACCGACGCGGATGCGCGGCTGAGCCATGTCGATCCGCGCCTCGCCACCGCGCTCGGCATGCCGGCGGAAAGCCTGCGCGGGCGCGACTGGCGCGCGCTCGGCGCTGTCCCCGCTCATGAGGCCGTGCTGGCGGGGCGCAGCTTCAGCCATCTGCCGATCACGCTCACCGCCCCGCGCGGCGAGGCCTTCGCCGTCGAGCTGGGCGGCGCCCCGGCGCGCGAGGAAGGCATGCGCGGCTTCGGCGTGGTGAAGCAGCGGATTGACGCGGCGCCGGCCTCGGTCCCGCCGACCGTGATCGAGCCTCCGGTCGCCGAAGTCTCGACCGCAGAGCCCCCGACAGACACGACGCCTGCGCTTGCGCAACCGATCGCGCCGGAACCGGCAGCAACTCACTTGCCCGTCGCGGAACCCGAAGCACCGGCCGACGCTGCGCGCCCCCTCCCCCCGGAGCCCGCCGCGCCGGAAGCCGCGACGCCCGCGCCGCAGC
>NZ_JAZDRM010000021.1:0-84657 GCF_047501495.1 Ancylobacter sp. G4_0304
TCGGCAAAGCCACCCAAACCCACCAGGGAGAAGCCACGAAACTTGACCGCCACCTGACCGCCGACCACCATCAGCCCGGGTCAATTCTCAGTGGAAATCCAGGGTCAGTTCTTCGCGGAAATCAACACGCACGGTATATGAATACGTGTGACCGCTTTCCCCTCGGGGCAGAAAGGCTCTAGGCTCGACGCCATGAACTGGTCCCTGCCGCTGGTCTCCAGCCACATCGCCGTGCTGATCGGCTATCTCCTCGGCTCGATCCCGTTCGGGCTGATCCTGACGCGGCTTGCCGGCACGCAGGACATACGCTCGATCGGCTCGGGCAATATCGGCGCCACCAATGTGCTGCGAACCGGCCGCAAGGGGCTGGCTGCGGCCACCCTGCTCGGCGACGCGCTCAAAGGCACGGTGGCGGTGCTGCTGGTCGGCCGTCTCTACGGCTTCGAGGGCGCGCTGCTCGGCGGGCTGGGTGGCTTCATCGGCCATGTCTTCCCGGTCTGGCTGCGCTTTCGCGGCGGCAAGGGGGTGGCGACCTTCCTCGGCGTCACGCTCGGCCTCGCCTGGCCCTGCGCGCTGGTCTTTGCGGCGCTCTGGCTCGGCACCGCCTTCGCCGCGCGCTATTCCTCGCTGGCCGCGCTCGTCGCCTCGCTCGGCACCGCGGCCAGCGCCTTCTTCCTTGCGCCAACGCCGGTGGGCGTGCTGCTTAGCGTGCTCGCCGCGCTGCTGTGGATCATGCACCGGGCCAACATCGCCCGTCTGCTGGCCGGAACCGAGAGCCGCATCGGCAGCAAGGGCTGAGCGGTGGCGGGGCGCGGGGTTCAGCTCGACGAGACACAGCGCCGCGACTGGCTTCGCCTGATCCGCACCGAGAATGTCGGCCCGCGCGCCTTCCGCAATCTGGTGAACCGCTTCGGCGGCGCGGCTGCGGCGCTGGAAGCGTTGCCCGCCATGGCGCGGCGGGGCGGCGGGCTGTTTCCCCCGCGCATCCCGTCCGTCTCGGAGATCGAGGCGGAAATGGAGGCGCTCGCGCGGCTCGGCGGGCGCTTTATCGCGCTGGGCGAACCGGACTACCCGGCCCTGCTGCGCGAGATCGACGATGCCCCGCCGCTGATCGCGGTGCGTGGCCGCCTGCCGCTGCTCAATCGGCCGACCGTCGGCGTGGTCGGCTCGCGCAACGCCTCGGGCGCCGGGCGGACCATGACGGCGCGGATCGCGCGCGGTCTCGGCGAGGCCGGCTGGGTGGTGGCCTCGGGGCTGGCGCGCGGCATCGACACCACCGCCCATGAGGCCAGCCTCGCCAGCGGCACCATCGCCGTCATCGCTGGCGGGCAGGACCGGCCCTATCCGCGCGAGAACGAGGCCCTGATGGCGCGCATTGCCGAAGAGGGGCTGGTGCTCACCGAAATGCCGATGGGCTGGGAGCCGCGCGCCCGCGATTTTCCCCGCCGCAACCGGCTGGTGTCGGGCTTGTCGCTCGGCATCGTCGTGGTCGAGGCGGCGGAGCGCTCCGGCTCGCTGATCACCGCGCGGCTCGCCGGTGAACAGGGGCGCGAGGTGTTCGCCGTACCCGGCTCGCCGCTCGATCCGCGCGCGGGCGGCGCCAACGCGTTGATCCAGCAGGGCGCCGGGCTGGTGACCAGCGCGCGCGACATCATCGAGGCGCTCGCGCCGCTGCGCGAGCATCTCGGCGCACGATCGATGGAGGAGCCGGCAGGCGAACTAGCCGACGAGGAGCCGAGCGAGGATACGCGCTCGCGCATCGTCACGCTGCTCTCGCCCTCGCCAATGAAGGTCGACGATCTGGTGCAGCTTTCCGGCGCGAGCGTCGCCGAGGTGCTGATCGTGCTGCTGGAGATCGAGTTGGCCGGCCGGCTGGAGCGTCACTCGGGCGGCAGCGTTTCCCTGCTGTGACCGTCCGACGCCACTGAGGCCGCCTCCTCGCGCGCCATCTCCAGGAGATAGCGCAGCACAGGCAGGCTGGCGGCGTCGGCCATTTCGGCCAGTTCACCGGCGAGTGAGGCGATGTAATGCGCCGTGTCGCGCGCACCATTCCGCCGGTCGCGAAGGGGGTCGGTCAAGGTCGACTCGTCGCTGTCCAAGGATGGCGAAACGCTAACATCGAAACCAGCCACAATCTATCAGTGGTTTATTCGGCGGCCATAAAAAACACCAGAAGTTGTAATTTCGCACGATTCATCCCGATTGACCGACACTCCAGCCGCCCTGCGGCAGCTTCCCCGCCTGTCGGATGCCCATCCCGCGGGCAGCGGAACCGATTGCCCATTTGACAGGGCGTGAAGGCTACCCCATTTTCCGCCCTCTTCCGGGGGACGGGCCTCTCTTTCAAGGACACGGCGGGCGCATGCAGGTCGTCATCGTCGAATCGCCTGCCAAGGCGAAGACGATCAACAAATATCTGGGTTCGGACTACGAGGTCATCGCCTCGTACGGCCATGTTCGCGATCTTCCGGCCAAGGATGGCTCGGTGGACCCCGAGCAGGATTTCCGCATGCTGTGGGATGTCGATCCGAAGGCGCAGAAGCGCCTGTCCGACATCGCGAAGGCGGTGAAGGCGGCCGACGGCCTGATCCTCGCCACCGACCCCGATCGCGAGGGCGAGGCGATTTCCTGGCATGTCCTGGAAATCCTGAAGGAGAAGCGCGCGCTCAAGGACCAGCCGGTCTCGCGCGTGGTGTTCAACGCCATCACCAAGCAGTCGGTGCTGGAGGCGATGAAGAACCCGCGCCAGATCGACGCCGCGCTGGTCGACGCCTATCTCGCCCGCCGCGCGCTGGACTATCTGGTCGGCTTCACCCTGTCGCCGGTGCTGTGGCGCAAGCTGCCCGGCGCCCGCTCGGCGGGGCGCGTGCAGTCGGTGGCGCTGCGCCTGGTCTGCGACCGCGAGCGCGAGATCGAGACCTTCGTCAAGCGCGAGTACTGGTCGATCGCCGCGACGCTGGCGACGCCGCGCGCCGAGACCTTCGAAGCGCGCCTCACCGGGGCGGACGGCAAGAAGATCACCCGGCTCGACGTCGGCACCGCCGAGGAAGCCGCCGATTTCCGCAAGGCGCTGGAAGCGGCGGACTATGTGGTGCGCTCGGTGGAGGCCAAGCCCGCCCGCCGGCACCCCTACCCGCCCTTCACCACCTCGACCCTGCAGCAGGAGGCCAGCCGCAAGCTCGGCCTCGCCCCGGCGCAGACCATGCGCATCGCGCAGCGGCTCTATGAGGGCGTCGATGTCGGCGGCGAGACCGTCGGCCTCATCACCTATATGCGTACCGACGGCGTCGACATGGCGCCGGAAGCGGTCGCGGGGGCGCGCAGCGTCATCGGCCGCGACTATGGCGCGCGCTATGTGCCCTCCGTTCCGCGCAAATACACCACCAAGGCCAAGAACGCGCAGGAAGCGCACGAGGCGGTGCGCCCCACCGACCTGTCGCGCCGCCCGAAGGATGTCGTGCGCCATCTCGAACCCGAGCAGGCGAAGCTCTATGAGCTGATCTGGCTGCGCACGGTCGCGAGCCAGATGGAATCGGCCGAGCTGGAACGCACCACGGTCGAAATCGAGGCCAAGGCCGCCGGCCGGGCGCTGGAGCTGCGCGCCACCGGCTCGGTCATCAAGTTCGACGGCTTCCTCACCCTCTATCGCGAGGGGCAGGACGATGCCGCCGAGGGCGACGACGACGAGAATCGCCGCCTGCCCGCCATGTCGTCCGGCGAGAGTCTGGCGAACAAGGGCATCAAGGCCGACCAGCACTTCACCGAGCCGCCGCCGCGCTATTCCGAAGCCTCGCTGGTCAAGCGCATGGAAGAGCTCGGCATCGGCCGGCCCTCGACCTATGCCTCGGTGCTCGCCGTGCTGCGCGACCGCGAATATGTGAAGCTCGACAAGCGCCGGCTGGTGCCCGAGGACAAGGGCCGGCTGGTCACCGCCTTCCTGCAGAGCTTCTTCGACCGCTATGTCGAATACGACTTCACCGCCGATCTGGAGGAGAAGCTCGACCAGATTTCCGCCGGCGACCTCGACTGGAAGCAGGTGCTGCGCGACTTCTGGGAGAACTTCGCCGCCGCCATCGGCGAGACCAAGGATCTGCGCGTCTCCGAGGTGATCGAGCGGCTCGACGAGTTGCTGACCGCTCACATCTTCCCGCCGAAGGAAGACGGCAGCGACCCGCGCCTGTGCCCGACCTGCGGCACGGGGCGTCTCTCGCTCAAGGTCGGCAAGTTCGGCGCGTTCATCGGCTGCTCGAACTATCCCGAGTGCAAATACACCCGCCCGCTCGCGGTTCAGGGCGAAGGCGACGGCGACGGAGCCGCCAATGGCACCCGCGTGCTGGGCACCGATCCGGTCACCGGGCTTGAGGTCACGGTGCGCGACGGGCGCTTCGGCACCTATCTCCAGCTCGGCGAGGGCAAGGACGGCGAGAAGCCCAAGCGCTCCAGCCTGCCCAAGGGGCTGGCCCCGGCGGATGTCGATCTGGAGACCGCGCTCGCCTTGCTCTCTCTGCCGCGCGAGATCGGCCGCCACCCCGACACCGGCGAACCCATCCTCGCCGGCATCGGCCGCTTCGGCCCCTATGTCCAGACCGGCAAGACCTACGCCAATCTCGACAAGGGCGACGACGTGCTCTCGGTCGGCCTCAACCGGGCGGTCGCGCTGATCGCGGACAAGCAGAACAAGGGACCGGGACGCGGGCGCGGCGCCACGGGGGGCCGCGAACTCGGCGAGCATCCCTCGCTCGGCGGGCCAGTTACGGTGCGGCCCGGCAAGTTCGGCGCCTATGTCAGCCATGGAAAGGTCAACGCCACCCTGCCCAAGAGCATGGACCCGGAACAGGTCACGCTCGAACAGGCCGTGGAGCTGATCACCGCCAAGGCCGCCTCGGCGCCCGCCAAGCCCGCGCGCCGTACGGCGGCGAAAAGCGCGGACAAGCCCGCCGCGCCCCGCAAGGCACCGGCGGCCAAGAAGACCACCAAGACCGCCGCCGAGAAGAAGCCGGCCACGAAGAAGGCCAAGAGCGCCGAATAAGCGAAGCAGCTGAGATACGGCGGGGCGCCGGTGAACTGGCGCCCCGCCGTCACTCGCTGAGCGGGGGCGGCGTGCTGGAGCGCAGCGGGCGCTCCTCCATCGCGATCATGCCGGCGAGCGACAGCACCAGCGCGCCCGCCGCCGCGATGAACACCCAGCGGAACGCATCCGCCAGCGGCCCCGTCGTGGCCTGACCGTCCAGCATCCGCTCCAGTATCTCGTGGCCTTGCAGACCCGACATGCCGATCACGATGGCGCCGAAGCCGGCCGTGATCACCGCGCTGCCGAGCGAGCGGAAGAAGTTGATCACGCCCGTCACGATGCCGAGCTGTGGCATCGGCACCGCGTTCTGCACCGAGACCGTGGCCAGCGGCAGCACCGTGCCGAGCCCGATGCCGGTCAGCGCCAGCACGCCGCCCAGCACCGCGACCGGCAGCCCCGCCGGCATCAGCGCCAGCACGGCGAGCGAGGCGATGCCCATGGTCAGCCCGACCAGCGGGATGCGCTTGTAATGCGTCAGCCGGCCCATCAGCTTGCCGCTGCCAGTGGCGCCCACCACCACGCCGGCCATCAGCGGGATCAGCGCGAGGCCCGACTGGCTGGCGCTGAGGCCGAGCACGCCTTCGAGATAGAGCGGCAGTTCGATCGACAGGCCCACCAGCGTGCCCATGGCGAAGGCCGCCGACACCACGCCGGTGCGCACCACACGGTTGGACAGCACGGCCAGCGGCAGCAGCGGCTCGGTGGTCGAGACCAGCCGCAGCCCGAAGCCGACCCACAGCACCACCGACGCGCCCAGCAGGCCGAGGATGGGCGCTGAGCCCCAGGCGAAGCGCACCCCGCCCCAGCTCAGCGCCAGCATCATCGCGATGGTCGCCGCGCACATCAGCAGCGCGCCCACCACGTCGAGCCGGTGCGGATGATGATGCGCCGGCAGCTTTGTGAGCGCGCGAAAACTCATTGCCGCCGCGACGAGGCCGAGCGGAACGTTGATCCAGAAGATCAGCGACCAGTGCAGATGCTCGGCGAAGAAGCCCCCGAGCACCGGCCCGGCGATCGAGGAGGTGATGAACACGGTGGCGAAATAGCCCTGGTAGCGTCCGCGCTCGCGCGGGGCGACCATGATGCCGATGATGATCTGCGCCAGGGCGATCAGCCCGCCGCCGCCCAGCCCCTGCACCGCGCGCGCCAGGATCAGCCACAGCATGTTGGGCGCCACCGCGCACAGCACCGAACCGACGAGGAACAGCCCGATGCTGCCCATCAGCACCGGACGCGGCCCGTGGATGTCGGCGAGCTTGCCGATCAGCGGCGTGACCGCCGTGCCGGTCAGCAGATAGGCCGTCACCACCCAGGACAAGCTTTCGAGGTCGCGAAACTGGACGCCGATGGTCGGCAGCGCCGTGGCGACGATGGTCTGGTCGAGGGCACTGAGGAACATGGCGAGCATCACGCCGGTCAATACCGACCGAATCTCCTCGTGCCCCAGCACAGGAGAGCCGGGTTGCTCGGAACGCGCATCCATCCGTTGATTCTTTCTGTCGCGGCTGCCCCCGCGCGGGCGGCAAAATCGGCGCTCGGGCGAGGAAATGCAAGTGGATACGCCGATACCGCGCTCCGGGGGTGGCGAAGACGGGAGGCTGACGCGAGGAGGTCGACGCCGGGCCGGGATGGGTCTAGCGTCGCCACGACCCATCCGATGGACGAGGAATCGTGCGAAAGCCCGTCAGACCGAAAGTGAAGAAGCCCCCGGCGCCGCGTCTGAAGCAGGGCCTGCCCTCGCGCGAAGATCTGATCGCCTTCATCTCGTCCCATGGCGGCGATGTCGGCAAGCGCGAGATTTCGCGCGCCTTCGGCCTCGACGGCTCGGATCGCATCGCGCTCAAGCAGATGCTGCGCGAGCTGGCGGACGAGGGCATCGTCGGCACCAAGCGCCGCAAGCTGCATCTGCCGGGCGCCCTGCCCGCCGTGGTGATGGCGGAGGTGATCGAGCGCGACGAGGACGGCGAACTGATCGCCACCCCCATCGACTGGGACGAGGAGGAACACGGCGCGCCGCCGCGCATTCTGGTGCGCCTTGCCCGTCGCGGCCGCCTCGCCGGCCCTGCCCCGGCCATCGGCGACCGGGTGTTGCTCAAGACCGAGGAAATTCCCGAGGCCGACGGCGTCATCCGCCACAATGGCCGCGTGCTCAAGCTGATCGAGAAGGCGCGCGCGCTCACGCTCGGCATCTATCGGCGCGACCCGAAGGGCGATGGCGGCCGGCTGATCCCGGTCGACAAGCGCAATATGGGCCGCGAGCTCGCCATTCCCCCCGGCGCGGAAGGCGGTGCCGAGGATGGCGACCTGGTGTCGGTGGAGATTCTGCGTCACCACGCCTATGGCCTGCCCACCGCCAAGGTAAAGGAGCGGCTCGGCTCGCTCGCCACCGAGAAGGCGGTGAGCCTGATCGCCATCCACGCCCACGGCATTCCCAGCGTGTTCCGGCGCGAGGCGCTGGCCGAGGCGGAAGCCGCCAAGCCCGCCACACTGTCCGGCCGCGAGGACTGGCGCGACCTTCCCCTCCTCACCATCGACCCGCCCGACGCCAAGGACCATGACGACGCGGTGCACGCCGCGCCGGATGACGACCCGGCCAATGCCGGCGGCTTCATCGTCACCGTCGCCATTGCCGATGTCGCGGCCTATGTGCGGCCCGGCACCGCGCTCGACCGCGAGGCGCTGGTGCGCGGCAACTCGGTCTATTTCCCCGACCGCGTGGTGCCGATGCTGCCCGAGCGCATCTCCAATGACCTGTGCTCGCTCCGCCCGGACGAGGATCGCCCGGCGCTGGCCGTGCGCATGGTGATCGGCCCGAACGGGCGCAAGAAAACCCACTCCTTCCACCGCATCATGATGCGCTCGGCTGCCAAGCTCGCTTATGCGCAGGCGCAGGCCGCCATCGAGGGCCGCGCCGACGAGGCGGCGGAGGCGCTGGTGGAGCCGGTGCTGCGCCCGCTCTATGCCGCCTATGAGGCGGTGAAGAAGGCGCGCGACGCCCGCTCGCCGCTGGAACTCGACCTCCCGGAGCGCAAGATCCTGCTCACCCCCGAGGGCACCGTCGACAAGGTGGTGATCCCCGAGCGGCTCGCGGCGCACAAGCTGATCGAGGAGTTCATGATCCTCGCCAATGTCGCCGCCGCCGAGACGCTGGAGGAGAAGCAGACCCCGCTGATCTACCGGGTGCACGACCAGCCCTCGATGGAGAAGATGCTGTCGCTGCGCGAGTTCCTGCAGACGCTCGACATCAAGATGGCGAAGACCGAGACCGTCCGCCCCGCGCAGTTCAACGAGATTCTGGCGCGGGTCGAGGACACGGAGATGGCGCCGCTGGTCAATCAGGTGATCCTGCGCTCGCAGGCGCAGGCGGAATACGCCAACGAGAATTACGGCCATTTCGGCCTGCACCTGCGCCGCTACGCGCATTTCACCTCGCCGATCCGCCGCTATGCCGACCTGATCGTGCACCGCGCGCTGATCCGGGCGCTGCATTTCGGCCGCGACGGCCTGCCGGACGGCACCACGCCGGAGGGCCTCGCCGAGACCGCCGCCCGCATCTCGGCGAGCGAGCGCCGCGCCATGGCGGCCGAGCGCGAGACCATCGACCGGCTGATCGCCCATCACATGGCCGAGCAGATCGGCGCCACCTTCAAGGGCCGCATCGCCGGGGTGACGCGGGCGGGACTTTTCGTCGCGCTCGACGACACCGGCGCGGACGGTTTCATCCCCGCCGCCACGCTCGGGCAGGATTATTACCGCTATGACGAGACCCGCCACGCCCTGATCGGCGAGCAGACCGGCGAAATGCACCGTCTCGGCGATCCGGTGGATGTCAAGCTGGTCGAGGCGGCGCCGGTCGCCGGCGCGCTGCGGTTTGAGCTTCTGAGCGAGGGGCGCTATGTACCCGGGGGCAAGCGGCCCATGCGCGGCCGGCGCGGCGACGGGCCGGTGCGCGCGCGCCAGGCCCAGCGCCCCACGCCGCCCTCTCGCCGCGGTCCGCCGCGCGGCAAGCGCAAGTAGCGGCACGCGCGAATAGACGCCCTCCTGCGGGCGGGAAGGATGACATGACCATGGCGCAGATGCCCCCGAGGTCGATCGGCATGGCGATGATGAACGGCCTGCGCCTGCGCTGCCCCGCCTGCGGCGAGGGCAAGCTGTTCTGCGGCTATCTCAAGGTCAACGAGCATTGCCCGTCCTGCCATGAGGAACTGTGGCACCAGCGCGCCGACGACGCGCCGCCCTACATGGTCATCACCCTTGTCGGCCACATCGTGGTGCCGCTGCTACTGGCGGTGGAGATGGCGTTCCGCCCGGCGATCTGGATCCACCTCGTGACCTGGCTGCCGATGACGCTGGTGCTGTGCCTCGTGCTGCTGCCGCCGGTGAAGGGGGCGCTGATCGGCTATCAATGGGCGATGCGCATGCACGGCTTCGACCCGGCCGACCCGGAGCGCGAACCGACGCCGCCGAGCCGGCGCGACCTGCCCAAGGCCAGCCAGCCCGCGGGTGCCCGCCCGCTATGACCCTCACCGAAAGCCCGAGCCTTCCCGATCCCGCCCTCGGCACCCATCCCAATCTCCGCCCCGCCGACGCCGCGACGCTGATCCTCGTCGACCGCTCGCAGCGCGCGCCGCGCCTGCTGCTCGGCCGGCGCAATGCCCGGCAGGCCTTCATGCCCGGCATGTTCGTGTTCCCCGGTGGCCGGGTCGAGGCGCAGGACCGGCAGATGCCGGTGTTCGGCATGCTCGACGAGGTGACCGAGCGCCGGCTCAATGCCCGCGTCTCCCGCCCCAGCGCCAGCCGCCCCCGCGCCCTCGCGCTCGCCGCCATTCGCGAGACCTGCGAGGAAACCGGCCTGCTGCTCGGCACCACCGACGCCGGCGCGCCCGAGACCGCCGCTGCCGGCTGGTCCGCCTTCGTCGAGGCCGGCGTCTATCCCGATCTCGAAGCCCTGACCTTCGTCGCCCGCGCCGTCACCCCGCCACGGCACTCCCGGCGCTTCGATACCCGTTTCTTCATGGCGGAGGCGAGCAACATCGCCCATCGGCTGGAGGGCGTGGTCGGCCCGGATTCCGAATTCGTCGACGTGCAGTGGATGACCTTCGCACAGGCCCGCAAGGCCGAGGTGCCCGCCATCACCCTCGCCGTGATCGAGGAGATCGAGACCCGGCTGGAGCGCGGCAACAAGCCGTGGCTGCCCGTGCCGTACTTCTTCTCGCGCAACGGACGCTTCCACCGCGAGACGCTGGACTAGCCACGCGCGAGGGCCTAGAGCAGCGGGGCGTGCCGGCCGAAGCGCCGCCACGATGGGTTCAATCGACTGTGTGATAATACTTTTCGCGTCCGCCCACCGCGGTGCGAAAGGGCGCTCCGCGTGATCGCGACAGCATCACGCTCACGTCCAGGTGCCTTTCCATGCATGCCTCCGCTTCCTCGCGCGGCGTCGACATCGGCTCGATCTCCGCCGCGATCGCCGCCATCTCCATCGTCGGCTTCGGCCTGACGCTCTCGATCCCGCTGCTCGCCATCGAGCTCGACCAGCGCGGCATCTCCAGCACCTGGATCGGGGTGAACACCGCGTTCGGCGGGATCGCGACCATCGTCACCGCGCCGTTCCTGCCGCGGCTGGTGCGGCTGCTCGGTGCCGGTCCGCTGCTGATGGCGGCGATCGCGGCGGCGGCGCTCAGCCTGCTGGCGTTCAAGGTCACCGGCTCCTTCGCGCTGTGGTTCCCGCTGCGCTTCATCTTCGGCATGGCGCTGTGCGTGCTGTTCGTGGTGAGCGAGTTCTGGATCAACGCCGCCGCCCCGCCCGACCGGCGCGGCCTGGTGATCGGCATCTACGCCACCGTGCTCTCTGCCGGCTTCGCCGCCGGGCCGCTGGCGCTCGCCCTCGTCGGCACGCAGGGCTGGACGCCCTATCTCGTCGGCGCCGGCTTCTTCATGCTCGGCGCGATCCCGGTCCTGCTCGGCGCGTCCAGCGCGCCCGCCATCGAGAAGGACAGTGCGCGCGGCGTGTTCAGCCTGATGCGCATCGCTCCGGCGGCGACGCTCGCCGCCTTCATTTTCGGCGCGGTGGAAACCGGGCTCATCAACTTCCTGCCGCTCTATGGCCTGCGGCGCGGGCTGATGGAGGGCGAGGCGACGATCCTGCTCACCGTCGCCGAACTGGGCAATGTCGCGCTCCAGCTCCCGCTCGGCCTGCTGAGCGACCGCGTGGACCGGCGCAAGCTGCTGCTCGGCTGCGGGCTGGTCGGCCTTGGCGGATCGGCGCTGATTCCCTTCCTCGCCATCGACGGCTGGGCGATGTGGGGAGCCGTGTTCGTGACCACCGGCATCGTCGCCGGGCTCTACACGCTCGGGCTGGCCTTGCTCGGCGCGCGATTCGACGGCGCGGCGCTCGCCACTGCCAATGCCGCCTTCGTGATGCTGTACGCGGTCGGCCTCATCGTCGGCCCCACCGCGGTCGGCGCCGGCATGGAAGCGATGAACCCGGACGGATTCGCCTGGGTTCTGGCGGCGTTGCTGGGTTTCTACGTCGTGGTGGTGGCCGCCCAGATGGCGCGCGAGCGTTGAAATCGCGCCGCCTTCCTTGACAATCGGGCCGCGATCACGGATAGGAACGCGCAACGAGCGGCACGGATGCCGCGCGAACCCATAGATTTCGACGTGGCCTAGGCCACGCCTCCAGGAGAGCGGTCAATGGCCAAGGCAACGACCATCAAGATCCGGCTCGTGTCGAGCGCCGACACCGGCTTTTTCTACGTGACGAAGAAGAACTCGCGCACCATGACCGACAAGCTGGTCGTCAAGAAGTACGACCCGGTCGCGAAGAAGCATGTCGAGTTCCGCGAAGGCAAGATCAAGTGATCGCTTGATCGCCACGCTTTGAACGACGAAAGGCGCCGCGAGGCGCCTTTTTCGTTTTCGGGCTTGGTCGTTTCCGGCCGGCCGTTCAGCGTCGCTCAGTCCAGCGGCACGAACTGGCGCACCTTTTCCAGGAACTTCGCCACCGAGATCGGCTTGGACAGGTAAGCCTCGCAGCCGCCCTCGCGAATCCGCTCCTCGTCGCCCTTCATCGCGAAAGCGGTGACGGCGATGACGGGGATCGCCTTCAGCTCGGGATCGGCCTTCAGCCAGCGCGTGACGTCGAGCCCGGAGACTTCGGGAAGCTGGATGTCCATGAGGATGAGGTCGGGCCGGTGCTTGCGGGCAAGGTCCATAGCCTCCACGCCATTGCGCGTACCCAGCGTCACATAGCCGTGGGCCTCCAGCAGATCGTTGAAGAGCTTCATGTTGAGCTCATTGTCTTCCACGATCAGAACGGTCTTGGACATGAAGCGCTCGGCATGTGAGTCTGAAGAGGGAGTCGGGCACGCACCGTAGCGCAAACCCGTATAATCCTAGTGGCCCATTCCTTACGGAACCCCAAATGCTGAACCGTAAAAGCCGCCCTATCTCCACCGAGACCGCCGCCCGCGAGGTGGCGATGGGCGCCCTGCTCTATCTCGCCGGCGATCCCGAGCGCATCGGCCCCTTCCTCGCGCAGAGCGGGCTGGCACCTGGCGACCTGCGCGGGGTCGCCGGCCAGCCGGCCTTTCATGTCGCCGTGCTGGATTATCTGATCGAGCGGCAGGACCTCCTGATCGCCCATGCCGGGGAAGCGGGCATCGATCCGGGCCATGTGGTCGCCGCCCGCGAGATACTGGCCCATAAGGGCCACCGGGCGCTATGATCGCGCCTCACCATGACCCGCGAGCCCGCCTTCTGCCGTGATTGCCTGAAGGATGCCGGCGCCGCCCCGCGCTGCCCGCATTGCGGCAGCCCGCGCCTTGCGCGCCATGCCGAATTGCACACGCTGCACATCGCCCATATCGACTGCGACGCCTTCTACGCCGCGGTGGAGAAGCGCGACGACCCGGCCTTGCGCGACGTGCCGGTGATAATCGGCGGCGGCAAGCGCGGCGTTGTCTCCACCTGCTGCTATCTCGCCCGTGTGAAGGGCGTGCGCTCGGCGATGCCGATGTTCAAGGCGCTGGCGCTGTGCCCGGAAGCGGTGGTGGTGAAGCCGAACATGGCGAAATATGTCGCGGTCGGCCGGCAGGTGCGCGAGCGCATGCTGGCGCTGACCCCGCTGGTCGAGCCGCTCTCCATCGACGAGGCGTTCCTCGACCTCGCCGGCACCGAGAAGCTGCACGGCGCCTCCCCGGCCCGCTCGCTGGCGCGGCTCGCGCGCGAGGTGGAAGCGGAGATCGGCATCACCCTGTCGATCGGGCTCGCGGCCAACAAGTTCCTCGCGAAGATCGCCTCCGACCTCGACAAGCCGCGCGGCTTCGCCATCATCGGCCAGTCCGAGGCGGCGGCGTTCCTCGCCCCGCGCGATGTCGGCACCATCTGGGGCGTCGGCAAGGCCACGCAGGAGCGGCTCGCCCGCGAGGGCTTCCGCCTGATCGCCGACCTTCAGGCGGCCGACGAGGCGACGCTGATGCGCCGCTTCGGGGCGGAAGGGCTGCGGCTCGGCCGGCTGGCACGCGGCATCGATCCGCGCCCGGTGAACCCGGAGCGCGAGACCAAAAGCGTCTCGACCGAGACGACATTCGACAATGATATCCGTGACTTCCGCGAACTTGAGCAGACGCTGCACAAGCTCTCGGGCAAGGTGTCCGCGCGGCTGAAGGCGGCAGGCTTCGCCGGGCGCACCATCACGCTGAAGCTGAAGACCGCCGAGTTCCGGCTGATCACCCGCTCCCGCTCGCTGGAGGACCCGACCCGCCTCGCCCACCGCATCTTCGATCACGCCCGCGAGCTGCTGCGCCGCGAGGCGGACGGGCGGGCGTTCCGGCTGATCGGCGTGGGCGTGTCGGAACTCACCGACCCTGCATCGGCCGACCCGGACGATCTGGTGGACGTGCAGGCCACCAAGCGCAGCAAGGCCGAACTGGCGGCGGATGCGCTGCGCGCCCGATTCGGCCGCAGCGTGGTGGAGCACGGCATCGCGCTCGACGCCCCGCGCCGGCCGGGCGCCGGGCGCGAGAGCACCGACCGGCCCGCTATTTCGGGCACGCCTCCTGAGGCAGGGGCTCGTAGGAAGTGAGCGTGCCGCGCAGGGCGAAGTCGCCATAATCGAGCCGCAGCGCGCGGCTGACGCCGTTGTCGTAGAGGTCGAAGCTGATCACATAATCCGGCGTGGTCTCGGCCCCGCCCTTCTCGTAATAGCTGATGACCACCGGATAGCGGGTGCGCCCGGCGAGGTCGCCCTTCGCCGCGCTCGCCTCCAGACCGTCGCTGCCGGTCAGCGGCTTGCCGATCACCGAGAGCGTCTCGTAGATCTTGCGCGCGTCCGGCGAGCCGTCGAACACCGGCGCCTGCAGGATGGCGTCGCCGCGCGCGGCGGCGTCCAGCACTTCCAGCACGTGCTGGGTCGGCAGCAGCACGCCCTTGGCCAGTTCGATGGTCTCGACCTCCGGCTTGGTGGCCTTCACCACCAGCTTGCCGTCGCGCCGCTCGGCCACGCCGTCGGCCTCGTCCGGCCGCTCGCCATTCACGGTGTTGGTGACGCGGAAGCGGTAGGCATTGCCCTCGCCGTCCTCCCAGGTCGCGGTGGACAGCGCCGTGGAGAGGCGCCCGCCGCCCTCGGTGTCGAGGTCGGTGCTCTGGCGAAGCTGAATGGAATAGCCGGCGCAGGCACTGCCGCGCATCTCATAGACGATCTGCCCCTGCGCCGAGCTGACCCGCTTGGCAGCCTTGGCGGCGTCCAGCGAGATCGTATAGGTGGCGCGGTGCGGCGAAAGCTGGATCGCCGCCTGCGCGCCCGAGCCGGCGGACAGGCCCGCCAGCAGCAGCGGCGCGAGAGTGAAGGCACGAAAGGCGGTGGCCGCAGACATCAATACTCGCTCCCGAATGCCGGCCCGCCCGCTTGCGCGCGGGAGGCCGATCGGCCAAACATCACCAACCGAATATCCTGCAAAAACATGAGCCAAAGTTGGCGCCTGTCAACAGCGGCCCGCCTCGTGGAGAACCGAATGTCCGGCACCGTCGAAGCCAAACTCGCCACCCTCGGCATCACCGTCCCGGTCGCCAATCCGCCGGTGGCCAATTATGTGCCGACCGTGATCAGCGGCAACCAGCTCTGGATTTCCGGGCAGATCTCCGCCGCTGACGGCAAGCCGATCGCCGGCAAGCTCGCCACCGCCGACGACATCGCCCACGGCCAGACGGCCGCCCGCGCCTGCGCCATCAACCTCATGGCGCAGATGAAGGCCGCGCTCGGCGACCTCGACCGGGTGAAGCGGATCGTGAAGCTGGTCGCTTTCGTGAACTCGGCCCCCGACTTCACCGACCAGCCCAAGGTGGTGAACGGCGCTTCCGACCTGTTCGTCGAAGCCTTCGGTGATGCCGGCCGCCATGCCCGCTCCGCCGTGGGCGTGGCCGCCCTGCCGATGAATGTCAGCGTGGAAATCGACGCCGTCGTCGAATTCGTCTGATCCCCAGACTCATGAATGCCCCCGGCTGGCTCACCGCGCGCCCTGTCGCCCATCGTGCCCTGCACGATGCGGCGCGGGGCATCATCGAGAACACGCCCTCGGCGGTGGCGGCCGCGCTCGCGCGCAACTACGCCATCGAGGTGGACATCCAGCTCTCCGCCGATGGCGAGGCGCTGGTGTTCCACGACGATGATCTCGATCGCCTGACCCACGCCACCGGGCCGTTCCACGCGCTGAACGCGGCCGCGCTCAAGGCGGTCGAGATGCGCGGCACCGCCGACCGCATGATGACGCTGCGCGAGCTGCTGGATCAGGTCGCCGGGCGCGTGCCGCTGGTGATCGAGCTGAAAAGCCGGTTCGACGGCGACACGGCGGTGGCCGCCCGCGCGGCCGAGGTGCTGGCGGGCTATGACGGGCCGGCGGCGCTGATGTCGTTCGATCCCGATCTGGTCGCCGCCGTGCGCCGGTTCGCCCCGCATATACCGCGCGGCATCACCATGGAGCATCGCTATGACGATCCCGAATGGGACATGCTCTCGCCGGCCACCAAATTCGCGTGGGGCAACCTGCTGCACTTTCCGCGCACGCGGCCGGACTTCATCGCCCATTACGTGAAGGAGCTGCCCGCCACCGCGCCTTCGATCCTCAAGCGCGTCACCGGCCTGCCGATCCTCACCTGGACGGTCCGCAGCGAGGAAGACCGCCGCACGGCCGCGCGGCATGCCGACCAGATGATCTTCGAGGGCTTCACGCCCTGACGGCCGGAACGTCGCAATCGCGTGAGAAGGGCTTTCGCGCCGCGCCACCAGCGCGCACATTCACCTTCATGATCGCAGCCGCGCCTCCGCCCCTTGCCGACACGATTCCCGCATGAGCGACCCGACCTTCACCCTGCGCGTCGGGAGCGAGATCGCCCGGATTCCGGCTGCGGCGTGGAATGCGCTCGCGCGCAGCGGCTCGTGCGTCGGTTTAGATAATTCCATCAACCCGTTTATATCACACGAATTCCTGTCCTCTCTTGAGGAGTCGCGCTGCGTCGCGGCCGAGACCGGCTGGCTGCCGCAGCATCTGGTGCTCGAAGCGCCGGACGGGGTGGTGCTTGGCGTCTGCCCGGCCTATCTCAAGTCGCACTCGCAGGGCGAATATGTGTTCGACCATGGCTGGGCGGACGCCTATGAGCGCGCCGGCGGGCGCTATTATCCCAAGCTTCAGGTCAGCGTGCCCTTCACCCCCGCCACCGGCCCGCGCCTGCTGGTCGGCACCGGCGCGCCGGCGCAGACCGCCCGCCTTGCGCTCGCACAGGGGCTGAAGGCACTGGCCGGCATGCGTAACGCATCCTCGGTCCACGCGACCTTCCTCACCGAGGCGGATGCGGCCGCGCTGGAGGCGGAAGACTTCCTGCCCCGCATCGACCAGCAGTTCCACTGGACCAATAAGGGCTATGGCAGCTTCGAGGATTTCCTCGGTGAGCTGGCCTCGCGCAAGCGCAAGGCGATCAGGCGCGAGCGGCGCGAGGCGCTGGCGGACGGCATCGAGATCGAGGCGCTCACCGGCGCGGCGATCACCGAGGAGGCGTGGGACGCCTTCTTCCGCTTCTACATGGACACCGGCTCACGCAAATGGGGCCGCCCTTACCTCAATCGCCAATTCTACACGCTTATCGGCGAGCGCATGGCGGATCGCGTGCTGCTGGTCATGGCCCGCCGCGCCGGGCGCTACATCGCCGGGGCGATCAATTTCATCGGCGCCGACACGCTCTATGGCCGGCACTGGGGCTGCATCGAGGACCACCCCTTCCTGCACTTCGAGGTCTGCTATCATCAGGCCATCGACTTCGCCATCGCGCGCGGCCTCACCACCGTGGAAGCCGGCGCGCAGGGCGAGCACAAGCTGGCGCGGGGTTATCTCCCCGTCACCACGCGCTCGGCGCATTACATCGCCGATCCCGGCTTCCGCGAGGCGGTCGCGCAGTATCTCGTGCGCGAGCGGCGCCATGTGGAAAGCGCGGGCGAGGAACTGGCGGCGCTCGGCCCGTTCCACCGCATCCCGGACGAGGCGTGAGGGCGATCGCCGCTTGACCCCGGCCCGCCGGCTTGCCATCGAAGCGCACCCGATTTGAAGGAGCCTGCGATGACCTATGATCCCGGCAACATCTTCGCGAAGATCCTGCGCGGCGAAATCCCCGCCTTCAAGGTCCATGAGGATGACAGCGTGCTCGCCTTCCTCGATATCTTCCCGCGCGCACCGGGCCACACGCTGGTCATCCCCAAGGCGCCGGCCCGCAATCTGCTCGACGTCGAGCCGGCCGATCTGTCCAAGGTGATGGCGGTCGCCCAGCGCATCGCGCGGGCGCAGCTCACGGCGTTCGACGCCGAGGGCATCACCCTCACCCAGCACAATGAGCCGGCGGGCGGGCAGGAAGTGTTCCACCTCCACGTCCACGTCATCCCGCGCGTGGCCGGCGTCGAGTTGAAGGCCCCGCTGTCCTATAAGGAAGAGATGGACGTTCTGGCCGCGCAGGCGGAAAGGCTCAAGGCCGCGCTGGCGGCCTGAGCGGGTGCGTCAGGCGGCCCCTAACCACCAGGCGCCGCCGGCCAGCACCGCCTCGCCGAGCAGCACGCCCGCGAGCACGGAACGACGCATCGCGATGAAGCCGCCGACCCCGGCGCCGACCGCGGCGAGGCGTAGCCACAGCGGCAGCGCCACCAGCGCGCCGCTCGGGATCAGGATCAGCCGGGCGACCACGGCGGCCAGCAGCGCCGTCGCCACCGCCTTGACCCATTGCATCCACGCGCCTTCCTCGTCGATGCCGCGCCCCAGCAGCGCGCCGAGCACGCGCCACACCTCGTTCGGCAGGAAGCCGACGATCAGCACCACCATGATGGCGGCATATTCGCTCTGATAGGCGCTCATGCCCGCCGCCTCTGCCAGATCCGCGCGGCGAAGAAGGCAAGCGTGCCCCCGCCCACCCCGCTCCAGAACAGATCGAGCCCGCCAGGCGAATTCGCCACCAGCGGCGACAGCGCCGCGCCCAGCCCGATCGCCAGCCAGTCCACCGCCGCCTTGGCATTGCGCACCAGCAGGATGGTGAAGGAAATCGGCGTCACCAGCAGCAGCGCCACCGCCAGCGGTCCCGGCAGGGCGCCGGAAAGATAGAAGCCGAGCAGCGTGCCCGCGCAGCTTATCGCGATCAGCCCGGTGCCGATGCCGATGGTGAAGGCCGGCCGCGCATCACGCTCGACGCCCGGCAAGATGCGGAAGCCCTCGACCCACAGCGTGACGGCGACGAAATGGGCACAGATCAGCTCGACGACGATATTGGAGCGCCGCCCGCGCATCAGCGGCATCAGCGACACCACCATCGGAAACAGCCGCACGCCGGACAGGCACACCGCGAGCGCCAGCGCCGGCAGCGAGGCACCCGCCGCCAGCCCGCCGATCAGAATCACCTGCGCCGGCAGCGCCCATATCAGGATGGTCGACAGCAGCCCGGCGATGATGGGAAAGCCGACATCGTGCATCAGCCCGCCAAAGCCGACAAAGGTCGCCACCAGCACGAGGCCGGGCGCGCTGACGCAGGCCCGCATTCCCTGCAGGAACCAGAGCAGCGGGCGGCCGGATGCGGCACGAGGGGAACTGGATGATGAATGCATTGACGACCTGTGGCGGCCGTTGATCCTCCCCCGCACCCGCGAGGTCAAGCCGAACCTTGGTTCGCGGAGCGGCCATGCCGAAATCGCAGAGCTTCCACTCTCTGGGCGCCGGCCGGCGGCCCGGCGGGAGGGCGACAGTCCTGAAACGCGAACGGCCCCGCCGGGGTGTCTCCCGGCGGGGCCGTCTGTGTCGGTTGAAGCGATGCCGCGATCAGGCCTTGACCAGCGGCACCTTCGGCACGCGCGAGCCGGAAGGGCGCGACTTCGCCTCGCTGGCCGGCTTCTTCGCCTTGGCGGCCGGCTTGCGGCGCGGCGCGCGCTTGGGCTTCTCGGCGACGATCTTGTCCGGCTTCGGCGTGACCGGCCCTTCCGGGAACTCGAAGCCGAGTTCGCTCATGCCGTCCTCGTCCTTCGTCACCACCACGCGGACATGCCCGCCATTCTTCAGCTTGCCGAACAGCACCTCGTCGGCCAGCGCCTTCTTGATGTGCTCCTGGATCACGCGCCCCATCGGGCGCGCGCCCATCTGCACGTCATAGCCGCGCTCCACCAGCCAGGCGGTGGCGTCGTCCGAGAGCTCGATCGTCACGTTGCGGTCCGCAAGCTGCGCTTCGAGCTGAAGCACGAACTTCTCCACCACCAGCGCGATGATGTCGTTGGTGAGGTGCGCGAACGGGATGATCGCGTCGAGCCGGTTGCGGAATTCGGGGGCGAACAGGCGGTTGATCGCCTCCACATCGTCCCCTTCCCGCTTCGAGCGGGTGAAGCCATAGGCCGACTTCGACAGATCGGCGGCGCCCGCATTGGTCGTCATGATGAGAATGACGTTGCGGAAGCTCACCTGCTTGCCGTTATGGTCGGTCAGCTGGCCGTGGTCCATCACCTGCAACAGGATGTTGAACAGGTCGGGATGCGCCTTCTCGATCTCGTCGAGCAGCAGCACGCAATGCGGATGCTGGTCGACGCCATCGGTCAGCAGGCCGCCCTGGTCGAAGCCGACATAGCCGGGAGGCGCGCCGATCAGCCGGCTGACCGTGTGGCGCTCCATATATTCCGACATGTCGAAGCGCAGCAGCTCGACGCCGAGCGACGACGCCAATTGCTTGGCGACCTCGGTCTTGCCGACGCCGGTGGGGCCCGAGAACAGGTAGGAGCCGATCGGCTTCTCCGGCTCACGCAGCCCGGCCCGCGCCAGCTTGATCGCGGAGGACAGCGCCTCGATCGCCTTGTCCTGCCCGTAGACCACGCGCTTGAGCGTGGTCTCCAGCCCGGCCAGCACCTCGGTATCGTCCTTGGAGACGGTCTTGGGCGGGATGCGGGCGATGGTGGCGATGGTCGCCTCGATCTCCTTCACGCCGATGGTCTTCTTGCGCCGGCCCTCCGGCAGAAGCATCTGCGCCGCGCCGGATTCGTCGATGATGTCGATCGCCTTGTCCGGCAGCTTGCGGTCATGGATGTAGCGCGCGGAAAGCTCCACCGCCGCCTTGATGGCGTCGTTGGTGTAGCGCAGCCGGTGATAGTCCTCGAAATAGGGCTTGAGGCCCTTCAGGATCTCGATCGCGTCCGGCACGGTCGGCTCCGGCACGTCGATCTTCTGGAACCGGCGCACCAGCGCGCGGTCCTTCTCGAAATACTGGCGGTATTCCTTGTAGGTCGTGGAGCCGATGCAGCGCAGCGTGCCCGAAGCCAGGGCAGGCTTGAGCAGATTGGAGGCATCCATCGCCCCGCCGGAAGTCGCGCCGGCGCCGATCACCGTGTGGATTTCATCGATGAACATGATGGCGTCGGGATAGGCCTCGATCTCCTTGACCACCTGCTTGAGGCGCTCCTCGAAGTCGCCGCGATAGCGGGTGCCGGCCAGCAGCGTGCCCATGTCGAGCGAGAACACCGTGGCCTTGCGCAGCACCTCCGGCACCTCGCCATTGACGATGCGCCGCGCGAGGCCCTCGGCGATGGCGGTCTTGCCCACGCCGGGATCGCCCACGAAGAGCGGGTTGTTCTTGGAGCGACGGCACAGCACCTGGATCGTGCGCTGGATCTGGTCGTCGCGGCCGATCAGCGGATCGATCTTGCCCTCGCGCGCCTTCTTGTTGAGGTTCACGCAATAGGCGTCGAGTGCGTCGGCCTTCTTCTTGGTATCCTCTCCCGCTTTCGTCTCAGTCTCCTCCTCGGCGCCGCGGACAGGACGACTTTCCGACATGCCGGCGCGCTTGGCGATGCCGTGACTGATGTAATTGACCGCGTCGTAGCGGGTCATGTCCTGCTCTTGCAGGAAATAGGCCGCGTGGCTCTCGCGCTCGGCGAAAATCGCCACAAGCACGTTGGCCCCGGTCACCTCCTCGCGGCCGGACGACTGGACATGGATCACCGCGCGCTGGATCACGCGCTGGAAGCCGGCGGTCGGCTTGGAATCCTCGCCCGCGTCCTGGACCAGATTGTCGAGTTCGGTGTCGATATATTCGACGAGGTTGCGGCGCAGCTTTTCGAGATCGACATTGCACGCGCGCATCACGGCGGCGGAGTCCTGATCGTCGACCAGCGACAGCAGCAGGTGTTCCAGCGTCGCGTATTCGTGGTGACGCTCATTGGCAAGCGCCAGCGCCCGGTGGAGAGATTGCTCGAGGCTGCGGGAGAAGGTAGGCATCGGGACCTCTTCGTTTAGCCGCTGCGGAGCGTCACTTCTTCTCCATGACGCACTGCAAAGGATGCTGGTGCTTTCGGGCGAAGTCCATCACCTGCGTGACTTTTGTTTCGGCCACTTCGTAAGTGAAGACACCGCATTCACCCACGCCATGCTGATGCACATGCAGCATGATCTGGGTGGCCTCCTCCCTGTTCTTCGCGAAGAAGTGCTCCAGCACGTGCACGACGAACTCCATTGGCGTGTAGTCGTCGTTGAGCAGAAGCACCCGATAGAGACTCGGCCGCTTGACCTGCGGCTTGGTACGCGTGATCACCGCCGTCCCGGGCACATTGTCGCCGCGCCGGCGACGCTCGTCGTCGGACATCGTAAGCGGGGTGAAGCGGAGCGGATGAGGCACGGGCATTGAGGCTCGGTTCGGGCCGGCCGGGGTGGCCGGGTTCGCGAGACTTATAATAGGTACGCCAGATGGAGCGCGCCAGAGTCTTCCGCCAACATCTCCTGTCGCAATCCGGTGACAAATGCGGCATCGCCCGTCGCCACGCCTTGGAAACGCAGGCGTCGCGCGGCTCTTCGCAGATTGCGCGAACATGACGCACCGCACGGCCGGCGTTCAAAAACAAAAAGGCCCGGCGTGAACCGGGCCTTTATTGCCTGCTTTGGAAGGCTTCGCCGCCGCGTCAGGGCGTCTGTCTGGATCAGCTAAAATAACATGACCGATCGATAAAAATTCGAAACTTCAAAAGATCGGGCATAAACCCTTTGCCCGCCCCCACAAACCGACCAGACACGTCCCGTGACGCGGCGACGAATTCACTTGGCAAGCGGAAGCTTGCCGATCATGCCCTCATACGGCTTGTACACTTCCTTCGCGAGGTCAGCGTACAGCTCGCCGAGCTTGGTCGCCTGGGCCACGAAGCCCTCATAGGCGCCCTTGAAATAATCGGTCTGGATCTCGACCGCCTTGTCGAGGGTCTTGGCGCCGAGCAGCTTCTCAGCCGCGGCAGTGCCATCCTCGAAGGACTTCTTGGAATAGTCGGCAACTTCGACGGCGATCGCCTGCACGCCCTTCGAGACCACGCCGAAACCCTTCATCGCGTTCTCGAGGTTATCCTTGCCGAGCTTCTGTAGCTCGTCGATGTTCTGGACCATGGGCCGCCTCCTAAATCGTGCTTCCTCGCGTCCCATGCGCCGTTAGCGCTGGCACGCCCCGGGAATTTCTCCCTGCACCAATGAATAATGCAGCGCACCATCGCCGTCAAGAATTTTGTGCATCGCACAACGCAACCGGATACCCCTCGCGCAACGCCTGCCGCATGGTGTCCATGATATTGCCAAATCCGGCAGGTTCATAAGCTCCGGTTTACGACTTCGTAACCGCGCTCTCCCTAACATTCGGGGAGTGTTCGTCCGGCAACGTTTTTCGAAACACCCGCCCGCTCACCGATTGGATCGGGGCGGCGGATTTCGGGCATTTT
Source organism: Ancylobacter sp. G4_0304 (assembly GCF_047501495.1). Classification (NCBI taxonomy): domain Bacteria; kingdom Pseudomonadati; phylum Pseudomonadota; class Alphaproteobacteria; order Hyphomicrobiales; family Xanthobacteraceae; genus Ancylobacter; species Ancylobacter sp. G4_0304. The sequence continues at coordinate 23,322 of NZ_JAZDRM010000021.1, forward strand.
CCGGGACGTTCAAGGACTTGGGTGGTATCCGGCGTCAGCCGGCTGTGAGTAACGGGACGGATTCATGCGGGCTCCGGGCAGTGTCGGCACCTATTTCCTGCGTGCGGGAATGGTGCTTCTGGCGGCTTCTCTGGTCAGCGGCGGCGTCGCCGAGGCGGCGACGAAGAAGAAGAAGACAGTCGCGAAGCCGACCGCTTCACGCGTCGTCGACAGCGGCGTCTGGCAGCGCGGCTATTCGGATATCGTCATCGACGCCAATACCGGGCGCATCCTGCATCAGGACAATCCCGACGCTCTGCGCCATCCCGCCTCCGTCACCAAGGTGATGACGCTCTATCTCCTGTTCGAGCAGCTCGAAGCGCGGCGCCTGCGCCTTGATTCCCAGCTCCAGGTCTCCGCCAACGCCGCCCGCCAGCAGCCGTCCAAGCTCGGCGTGAAGGCCGGCCAGACCATCTCGGTCGAAGACGCGATCCAGGCTCTCGTCACCCGCTCGGCCAATGACGTCGCCGTGGTGATCGCCGAGAACATTTCCGGCGACACGAACAGCTTCGCCCAGCTCATGACCCGCCGCGCCCGCCAGCTTGGCATGTCGCGCACCACCTTCAAGAATCCCCACGGCCTGCCCAATCCGCAGCAGGTGACCACCGCGCGCGACCTCGCCACCCTTGGCCGCGCGGTGCAGGAGCGCTTCCCGCGCTACTACGCCTATTTCGAGACCCGGTCGTTCAACTATCGCGGCGCCACCATCCGCACCCATAACCGGCTGCTCGGCCGCATCGACGGCGTGGACGGCATCAAGACCGGCTACACCAACGCCTCCGGCTTCAACCTGCTGACCAGCGTGAAGCGCGACGGCCGCTATGTGATCGGCGTGGTGCTCGGCGGCACCAGCGGCGCCTCGCGCGACAACCGCATGGCCGCCCTCATCACCGAGGCGCTGCCCAAGGCCTATTCCGGCCGCCAGCAGGTCGCCCGCATGGACCGGGCCCCGAGTGGCGCCGTCGACGACACGCCGGTCGAGATCGCCAGCGCTCCCGCCCCGACGCCGGCGCCCAACCCGGTCGCCCTCATCGAGCCGGTCGCCTCCGCTGCGCCGGCCGTCATTCCCGTGCCGCAGAGCAATCCGCGCATCGCCATGGCCTCCGCCGCCGGCCCTGTCGCCACGGCCGAGGCTGATCCGGTGGTGACCGGCGCCGTGCCGACGCCGCCGGCCGCTCCGGTCCGCGTCGCCTCGATCGATCCGGCCGCCGCGCTGCCGGCCGCCGGCTCCGCCGCGCCGATCGTTCCCACCACGGTGAAGACCGTCGCCGTGGTCCGCCCCTCCGCCGCGCCCACCGCGACGTTCAGCAACCAGCCCGGCATTCTCGGCACGCTGTCCTTCTCCAGCCCCGAGGCGTCCTCGCAGAAGGTCGCCGCCGCTCCGGCCCAGCAGGCCCTCAAGAAGGCGGCGCCCGCGCAGCCGGTGCAGGTCGCGAGCCTCGGCTCCGGCGACATCCCGCTCCAGGCCGCGCAGGCCGCCGGTCAGGCCGCCGCGCCGCGTTCGGGCTGGGCGATCCAGATCGGGGCTTTCGGCTCCGAGGCCGACGCCCGCGCCCAGCTCGCCAAGGCCAAGGGCAAGGCGCCGCAGGCGCTGTCCAACGTCGACCCGTACACGGAGACCGCGGTGAAGGGCTCGACCCCGATCGTACGCGCCCGTTTCGCCGGCTTCGACGCCGAATCCGCCGCGCGCAAGGCCTGCCAGGCCCTGAAGCGCAGCGACTTCGGCTGCATGGTCTTCCGCAACTGAGAGGGGTCGTGCTCAATGACCCTGGATCAGGATATCCTTGGCTTCGTTCACCCGGGCGGCCAGATAGTTCGACCCGCCCTGGTCGGGATGCAGTTTCTTCATAAGGGATCGGTGGGCCTTGCGGATGTCGTCCGGCCCCGCCCCCGGCTGAAGCCCCAGGACTTCGTAGGCCTCCTCTTCCGTCATCGCGCCGCGGCGCGCCGGATGAGCATTCCCCCCGCCCGCTTCGCCCTGAGCGTGTTCACGCCAGCCGGGCGCCCGGCGGTCCAGATAAGCTTCGAGTAGCTGCCGACTTTCGGCATCGACCTCCAGCGCCAGACGCGCGACGGCGCTGGTCTCCAGCCCGTCGAGTTCCCTCCCCGCCAGAGCCCCGGCGATCACCGTTCCGCTCAGTTTTCCGCTGTCATGGTCGAGCCGCATGTCCAGCATGGCGGTGCGCACCGTGGATGTCCGCCCCGGCGTGCGGCGCGAACGGCCGGGAATGCCGCGCCACGGCATGCGCTGCCCGAGATTCCAGCCCAGCAGCGAGAGGCCGAACAGGCCGAGCGGGATCGCGGTGGCGATCTGCCCGCGCGCGCCGAGAAACCCGGCGAGCAGCACCGTCGCCCAGCCGCCGCCGCTGCGGGCCAGCCGCGCGAGCTTTTTCGGGTCGCTGCGGCTGAACGACTTCAGCCCCCAATAGAGCAGCCCGACGATGATGGCGGCCATCAGCAGCGTGATCATCGCGCGTCCTGCATGGCGGCGATCAGGGCCCGGGCGCCGGGCGAGGCACCCGCCAGCGCGGTCAAAGCCTTCTGACCGCCGGCCGCATAGCTCGCTGCCGCCCTCAGCAGCGCCCGAAGCTGCGCCGAGGCGCCGGCATCAAAGCGGCACCAGGCGCCTTTGGTCAGCCGGGCGATCTCGCGGAATGCCCGCTCGGCATGCGGGTCGGCGCCCTCCTGGAACAGAAACACCGGCACGCCGTGCAGCGCGAGCGCCCCGGCCTGCGCGCAGAGCTCGTCGACCGTCTCTTCCATGGCGTCACCGACGAAGACCAGCGCCCCCACCGGCCCGCTCGCCGCCTCGCGCCCGGCATGGCCGAGCACGCGCCCGATCTGGGTGCGCCCTCCCCGGCAGTCGATCTTCGCCATCATCGCGCCGAGCTTGCGCGGCTCCGTGATCCAGGGCGAGGCGCGGCACTCATCGAGGCCGCGATAATAGACGAGTTGCACGTCGAGCCCGCCGACCGCGGCCGCCTCCTCGAACATCTCGGCCTGCAGCGCGCAGGCGAGGTCCCAGGTCGCCTGCCGGCTCATGGTGGCGTCCATGGCGAAGATCAGCCGCCCGCGCTGCGACGCCGCCACCGGCGGGCGCGCCTTCACCTCGGCGAGGAACGCCGCAACGCCGGCGGAAGCGGGCGCGCCGGCTAGCTCGGCGGCAAGCTTGTCGGGACGGGTCTTCTTCAGGTCGGAACTCATCGTGTCTCGAAACGCGGGCACGCCCGCAGCCACGGGAATCGTGGCCCGGCACGGCCGGATGTCAGGGTTAAGTTAGGGTAAAGACCGCCGCCCGCAACCGCCATCGACGGCGAGGCCTGGTTGACCCGCGACCTTCGTCTGATAGGTTCGCGCGCCCGGACGGGACAGTTGCGAGCCGCTCACATGCCTTCCACCGCCCCCGCCTTCTCTCCGAACGTTGCGGTCGTCCACACGGTCGCCGATCTGCGCGCGCAGGTAGGCGCGTGGCGAAAGGCGGGGAAGAGCGTCGCGCTGGTGCCGACCATGGGCGCGCTCCACGCCGGCCATGTCGCGCTGATGGAGGCCGCGCGCCGGCAGGCGGATATGGTCGTGCTCTCGATCTTCGTGAACCCGACTCAGTTCGCCCCGACCGAAGATCTCAGCCGCTACCCGCGCACGCTGGAAGCCGACCTCGCCAAGGCGCAGGGCGCCGGCGTCGCGCTCGCCTTCGTCCCGTCGGCGGCCGACATGTATCCGGACGGCTTTTGCACCACCATCTCGCTCGCCGGCCCGGCGCTGGGGCTGGAGACCGATTTTCGCCCGACCCATTTCGCCGGCGTCGCCACCGTGGTTGCCAAGCTGCTGATACAGGTTGCGCCGGATATCGCGCTGTTCGGCGAGAAAGATTACCAGCAGCTCGCCGTGGTGAGCCAGCTCGCGCGCGACATCGATCTGCCGGTCACCATCCAAGGCGTGCAGACGGTGCGCGAGGCGGACGGTCTCGCCCTCTCCTCGCGCAATGTCTATCTCTCGCCCACTGAGCGCGCGACGGCGCCAGTTCTCCACCGCGCGCTGACCCAGGCGGCAAAGGCCATCGCCGAAGGCGCGCAGCCTGCCGCCGCCGTCGAGACCGCGCGGGTGCAGGTGACCGCGGCAGGCTTTGCGCTCGATTATCTCGAACTGCGCCACGCCCGCACGCTGGCGCCGGTGGCCTCGGTGACCGAGGGCCCGCTGCGCCTGCTGGTCGCCGCGCGGATCGGCACCACGCGGCTCATCGACAATATTCCCGTCCCGCTGTGACGGAAGATCAGGTCAGCGGGTTCAGGTGAAGCTGATATAGCTGATCGCCATGCCGATGATCACGGCCGCGAGCCCGATACCGAGCACGTAGCGCATCGGCTTCACTTCCACCGCCTGCCGCTCCTCGGTATCCGCCTTCACCACCACCTCGCCATTCTCGACGACGCGATGATCGTCAGAATCCTGATGCGTCATGTTGTCGGCCATCTTCGCCTCCTCTGCGTTCTGCCTTCCCAAAGGCAACGCATGAAAGGCGGATTTGCTCCCGCGCGCGATCAGATCAGCCCGAGCGAGCGCAATTCCCGGCGCATCTCTTCCGGCAGCACGGGCGCCGCGCCCCCCGCGCCGAGGTCCGCCGGCGCCTCCTTGGGCTGAAGGTAGCGCCAGCCCTGGAACGGACGATGCGGGCGCGGCTCGACCCGGTGCACGACGGGATCGAGGATCAGCCGGCAGCGGCGGATGCCGTCGCTGTCGACAAAGGGGCGGATATCCACCAGCGCCTGCCGGCACGCGGTCTCCCCCTTGATCACCCAATACAGCGAGCCGCCATCCAGCAGCTCGCCGGTACGCGTCGGCACCATGCGCGTGGTGTGGAAGGTCTCGACCGCCTCGCCGCGCGCGGCCTTCTCCGCGCGCTTCTCCACGATCCACTCCTCAAGGTCCTGGATCGATTCGGCACCAACGCAGAGCTTGAGCAGATGAAGGGGCATGGCATTCCGGCAGGCGGCGACGGGAGGAGGCCCCTCTATACCCGCTTCACGACGGGCCAGTCGACCTCGTCCTCGGCGAGAATCCCGGTCTCCTTCAGCGCGGCATCCTTCCACGCCACGAAGGCCGGGTGCTCGTGTATCGCCGTGACATAGGCGTCGAGTTCCGGCTCGATCGGCAGCGCGTAGGTGCGGATGCGGGTGGCGACCGGAGCATACATCGCGTCGGCGGCACTGAAGGCGCCATAGAGGAAGGGGCCGCTCTGCCCGAAGCGGTCACGCGCTTCCAGCCAGCGGCGGCCGATCTTGCGCAGGTCGCTGGCAGCGGCCTCAGGCACCACGCGCGCCTCGACCGGGCGCCAGAGGTTCATCGGGAAGGCAGAGCGCACGCCGCCGAAGCCGTTGTGCATCTCGGTCGCCAGCGAGCGAGCATGGGCGCGGGCGGCCGGCTCGGACGGCCAGAGCGGGCGGTCGGGGAAACGCTCGGCGAGATGTTCGAGGATCGCGATCGATTCCCAGACCACGGCCTCGCCGTCGATCAGCACCGGCACCTTGCCAGCCGGCGAATGCTCGCGGACGCGCTCCTTGAAGTCCGGCGCGTCCAGAGGCACCAGCACTTCCTCGAAGGGAATCGAGAAGGCGGTCAGCGCCAGCCAGGGCCGCAATGACCAGGACGAATAATTCTTGTTTCCGATGATGAGCCTGAGCGCCATCGCCATCCCCCGTGCGATTGAACAGGTGAGCAGCATCGGCCAGCCGGCGACGTTCGGCAAACGCGCAATGTTGATGGCCGTCATCACCGCCCGCAATGGGAACCGCACACCGGCGCGGGCGCCGTAGCGTGTGCCGCCGCGGGCGCCGCACAATGAAAAAGCCCCGGCTTGAGAACCGGGGCTTTCAATTGCTGGGGCGGTGCCGCGCGGGTCGCTGCGGCGATGTGCCGGAACTGAACCGGAAGCCCGGTGTCAGCTGGCCATCTGGGTGGCGGACTGGAAGCCGCCGAACAGGTAAACCAGTGCAACTGCCGTCAAAAACGCCACAACGGCCCAGCGTGCGACTCCCCAACAGGAGCGCTCGGAAACCGAATTCATGTGGAACTCCGGGATTAAACCTTGCCACCGCGCCGACATGTGGGAACGACTCCCTGTCCGACGCTCGGAACGAAACAATATTTAATAAAAGGTTACCGATTTCGCAATCGCAATATCGTCACAATCCACTGCACCAGGCGCAGGTCTCGTGCGTGGGACGCGCATGCCGCAGCGCGATGCGGCCTCCCCTTGCCCGCACTTGAACCGCGGCGTGCGGGCCGTCATCCTGCGCCGGCCGGGCATCGCCTCCCGCCCGGGCAGCCGCTGGAAAGACGGGTCCAACCCCATGATGGGTTTCAGTTTTCTCGATGCCATTGCCTTTGCGGCCTTCATTGCCGCCTGGATCGCCTACCATTACCTGATGGAGGGCGATTGGTCCGAGCGCCGCACGCTCAACCGGCGCATGGACGCCTACCGGATCGAGTGGATGCAGCGCATGCTGTCGCGCGAGAATCGCATCGTCGACGCCCAGATCGTCGCCGCGCTGCAAAACGGCACGGCGTTCTTCGCCTCAACCTCGCTGCTGGCCATCGGCGCCGCGCTCGCGATTCTGCAATCCACCGACGCGGTGATGAAGCTGTTCGCGGACCTGCCCTTCGTCTCGCCCCACCGCACCAGCTGGGAGCTGAAGACGCTCGGCATCACGCTGATCTTCGCCAACGCGTTCTTCAAGTTCGGCTGGGCCTACCGGCTGTTCAACTACACCACCATCCTGCTCGGCTCGACGCCCCCTCCCTCCGAGGCCCACACCCCGCAGGCCAAGGCCCATGTGCTCAAGGCCGCGCGCATGGCGACGCTGGCCGGCCGGCACTTCAACCGGGGACAGCGCTCGTTCTTCTTCGCCATCGGCTATCTGGGCTGGTACATCAACGCCTGGGCCTTCATGGCCGCCACGCTCGCGATCTTCATCGTGATGACCAATCGGCAATTCGGCCCGGATTCCCACTGGGTGCTCGACGATCAGGAGCCGCTATGACCGCCGAAATGACCGCCGATCTTGCGCCGGAAGGCGCCGATTCCGCCGATCCGATCGCCGCCGATGCCGTGGCCGACGCCATCCTCGCCGCTGCCGGCCAGCCCGATGCCGGCCGCAGCATCGCCCCCGAACAGGTCGCGCGCACGCTCGCCGACGGCGCGGACTGGCAGCGCCTGCTGCCGTCGGTCCGGCAGGCGGCGGTTCGCCTCGCGCGCGAGGGACGGCTGGTCATCTATCGCAAGGGCAAGCCGGTCGATCCCGAGAATTTCCGCGGCGTCTACCGGCTCGGCCTGCCGCAGCGCGACGAAGCGTAACCCGTTCAGGGAGCGGGCATCGGCGCGTCGGTGCGGCCGGTCAGGTAGTAGACCGCGAGCCCGACCCACTCGCGCAGCGCAAGGTCGGTGAAGGCCAAACCCTCGGCCACATTGCGGAAAGGCTCGGTCCAGCGTGGATGGCCGGTGGTGCGGAAGTCCACCGGATAGGCCGTGACGTCGAAATCGGCGACGCGGAAACAACCCATGGCGCGGGGCATGTGATAGGCCGAGGTCACGAGCAGCCAGCGCTCGCCCGGCTTGGGATCGACCAGATCGCGGCTGAAGGCGGCGTTCTCGGCGGTGTTGCGCGAACGGCTCTCGAAGCTGACGCGCTCGACCGAAATACCGAGCTGGGGTAGCGCCATGCGCACCACATCGGCCTCGCTCATGCGGGCCGAGGGGACAAGCTCCCCATTGCCGCCCGAGAACACCACGCGCGCGTCCGGATAGCGGCGGGCAAGGTCCGCCAGCGCGGTGATGCGCTCGCCAGCCTCCTGGAACGTCGCCTGCCCCCGCGCTTGAGTGACCAGAGGCAGTTCGCCCCCGCCGAGCACCACGACGCCGTGCACCGGCTTGCCGTCGTCGACGAAGATCGGGAAGCGGTTCTCCAGCGGCACCATCATCGCCCGTCCCGGAGCACCGAGACCGAATACCACGAGGCCAACGAGCCCGACGCAGATCAGCGAGAGGCCGGTGCGTCGCAGCCGGCACAGCAGCAGCACCACACCGAGCAGGGCAACGAAGGTCAGGAAGGTCGAGGGGACGGCGATCGCCCAGAAGATCTTGGAAAGCTGAAAGAACATGCGTCCGGGCCGTTCTCCTCACACCCGCTGGCGGCGGTGGTGCGTCACGCTGTTGGGACTGGCCGTGCGCTCAAGATAGCGCCCGACACTCTCCACCGGCATCGGCCCGGCGAGCAGGAAGCCCTGCACATGGTGGCAACCGACCGATTGCAGGTAGCGAAGCTGCTCGCGCGTCTCGACCCCTTCCGCCGTGACCGTGATCGCCAGCGCGCGCGCGAGGCGCACCACGCAATCGATGATGGCGGCGGCATCGTCAGTGTGGGCGATGTTCTGGGTGAAGCTGCGGTCGATCTTGATGGTGTCGACCCGGAAGCGGCGCAGATAGCCGAGCGAGGAATAGCCGGAGCCGAAATCGTCCAGCGCGATGCGCACACCCATGTGCCGCAGTGCCGAGAGCGCGGCAAACGCCTCCGGCTGGTTCTCGAACAGCAGGTTCTCGGTGATCTCGATCTCCAGCCGTTCCGCCGGAAAGCCCGTCTCCGCGAGAATCGCCGCCACAGCGCCCGCAAGGTCCGGCGCGCGGAAATCAACCGGCGACAGGTTGACCGCCAGCCGCGTTTCACCCCAGCCCCTCGCCTGCTCGCAGCCGCGGCGCAGCACCATCATGTCGAGCTCGGTCACGAGCCCGGTACGCTCGGCGATCGGCACGAACTCGGCCGGCGAGATGAGGCCCTTGACCGGGTGAATCCAGCGCACCAGCGCCTCGAACCCGATCACGCTTTCTCCGTCGACCGAGAATTGCGGCTGGTAATAGACGGTCAGTTCGTTCTCCACGAGGGCGCGCTGCAGTTCGAGCTCGATGTCCCGCCGGCGCAGCAGTTCGCTTTCCATCTGGGGCTCGAACACGATCATCGTGCCGCGGGCCTCGGTCTTGGCGCGGTAGAGCGCGATGTCGGCGAGGCGGATGAGCTGGGTCGCCTCGCGGCTGTGGTCCGGCACCAGCGTCGCGCCGATGGTGCCACCGACGACCATGGTCTGGCCGGCGATCGACATCGGCTGGCGCACGGTGTCGATGATCACCGCGCCGGCCTCGGCCACTGCCTGCGGGCCCGGCCCCACCGGCACCAGCACCACGAACTGGTCGCCGCCGAAGCGCGAGGCCACGCCGTCGGGAAACGGCAGGGTCTGGAGCCGCGTGCCGATCTCCATCAGCAGCATGTCGCCGACATGATGACCCAGCGTGTCGTTGATGTCCTTGAACCCGTCCAGGTCGAGGAAGAACACGGCAAGCCGCTCGCCATTCTCCAGTTCCATGATGCGGGAATCCAGTTCGCGCATCAGCATGGCGCGGTTGGCGAGCCCACAGAGCGGATCGACATACGCAAGATGGGTCGCGAGCGCCTCGCTATGGGCGAGGTCCTGCGTGGCGCGGCGGGCGTACCACAGCACGATGGCCGCCGAGGACAGCAGCAGAACCGCCGTCCCGAGCAGCGCCGGCAGCAGCGCCCGGATCAGCGAGCCGCCGGGATTTTCGGGTTGCCAGCTCAGCCAGGCCGGCACCGCGTTCGCGCTTGCGAACGGGATCGCCACCGCTTCAAAGTCGGCTGGCGGCGGCTGGTCCGAGATGGCCGGTTTGACGATCTGCAATTCGCCGAGCAGGTCGCGCAGGAATCCCTCGTCGAGGAACAGCACGGTAACGGCGATGGGCGTCATGTGGTCCGGCGAGACCACCCGACCGTAATCGGGCGTGATGCTGATGGCACCGACCAGCGCCGGTCGGCCTTCCACGCGAACATAGCCGGATTCAAAAACCGGCTGCAGGTTGCCGAGGTCCTGCGGAGCGGCCTCGGCCATCCGCTCGACGCGGCTAACGCGGTCGAGATAGGACGCCCGCACCTTCTCGACCACCGGCATGATGGCGTGTTCGTCGAAAGTGGCGACGTCGGGCGGGACCAGATCGCCGTCGATGGATGCGTAGGCAACCCCGCTCTCGACGACGATATAGGAGCGGTCGTGCTGCTGGGTGTCATGCAGCCAGCGGCCGAAATTGCGATGCACCCATTCGGTGTCGAGATAATAGGCGGTGCGCAGCACCGACTCGTCCCAATGGGCGAAGCTCGCGAGATCGCGCTGCAGCGACACGGCCCGGCGTTCCAGCGAATTACGCACCAATTCGGTGCCGCGGACGCGGGCAGCCGCGTCGATGCGCTCGGCGGCCAGCAGCGAGAATGCGCCCATGGCCACGACCGCCGCCAGGATGACCAGAATGACCGCGGCGATCATCCGGTCGCCGGCCCGGATCGACACCGAGCCGCGCAAGCCTTCGGAAGACCATCCACGCATCATGACCGACACGTAACCTTTTGGCGGAGCCCGATGAAGGGCGCCGGTGGGCGTCCTCATTAGCTCCTCCCGCTCACGGAGCAATCTAGACGCGATCGGTTAATGCTGCGCGAAGCGGCGGGATTTTTCCAGTGCCCTTTGCGGTATTTAGAACCACAGCGACGCTATGCCGAGAAAGGCGAAGAATCCGACAACATCGGTGATCGTTGTCACAAACGGCCCCGACGAGACCGCCGGATCGACCTTCAGCCGATCAAGCATCAGAGGGATCAGGATACCTCCCAGCGCCGCCGCCACCAGATTGATGATCATGGCGAGTCCGATGACGTATCCCAGATCGGCGATGCCGAAGCGCGCGAACACCACGCCGGCCATGATCACCGCGAACACCACGCCGTTGAACAGGCCGACCAGCAGCTCGCGCGCGATGACCCGCCGGGCGTTGCTCGGGCGCAGATCGCGGGTCGCCAGCGCGCGCACCGCGACCGTCATGGTCTGGGTGCCGGCATTGCCGCCCTGGCTGGCGACGATCGGCATCAGCACCGCGAGCGCGACCATTCGCTGCAGTTCGTTCTCGAACAGCGAGATCACGAAGGACGCGATGTTGGCGGCGATCAGGTTCAGCAGCAGCCAGGAGAAGCGGCTGCGGGCGATGTACCAGAAGCTGTCGGACAGTTCTTCGTCGCCGGCGACGCCGCCCAGCGCCTTCAGGTCCTCGTCCGCCTCTTCCTGGATCACGTCCACGATGTCGTCGACGGTAAGCACGCCGACGAGACGGCCGGCATCGTCGACGACGGGCGCGGAGATCAGGTTGTAGCGCTCGAAGACGCGCGCGACGTCCTCCTGGTCGTCCACCGCCTTGACCACGTGGCGGTCGGGCGTCACCACGTCGCCGAGCTTCATGCCGCGCTTGGTGCGCAGCAGCCGGTCGAGCGGCACCGAGCCGGTGAGCCGGTAGGTCGGATCGACCACGAACACCTCGAAGAAGGTCTCGGGCAGCCCCTCGGTCTCGCCGAGATAATCCAGCGTCTGCCCCACGGTCCAGAACGGCGGCAGCGCGATGAACTCGGTCTGCATGCGCCGGCCGGCGCTTTCTTCCGGGTAGTCGAGGCTGCGCTGCAGCGCAGCGCGCTCAAGCGTCGGCAGATGACCGAGAATCTCCTGCTTGTCGGCATCGTCGAGGTCTTCGAGAATGTAGACCGCATCGTCGGAATCGAGGTCGCGCACGCCCTCGACCACGGTCTTGGTCGACAGTTCCTCAAGGATCTGCACGCGGACGGTTTCGTCGAGCTCGGTGAGCGCGGTAAAGTCGAAGTCCGAGCCGAGCAGTTCGATCAGGCGGGGCCGCTCGGCGGCGGGCAGCGCTTCCAGCAACCGGGCGAGGTCGGTCTCGTGCAGGTCGGCGATCTGCGCGCGTAGCGCGTCGACGTCACCCTCGTCGACGGCGGCGACCACGCGCTCGATGAAGGCGGGCTCTTCGGCCGGGTTGCGCTCCGGCTCCGGCGGGCGCGCAGCCGGAGCGCCGGCGAGCTCGTCTTCGTCGCGCATGCCGCACTCCGGGTTCGGCCACTGAATCGAGGGATGGGTTCGTTCTATGAAGCATTTGCGCCGAACGCAAATCGGCTTTCGCCCCGCGTGGCGCCCGGAAACGACCGGCTTCCCGCACAGGCGCGCCGCTCGGCACGGGACCGTGCGCGGGGCGGTATCATGACGGCGGAAAAGGCGGTCCGCCTGCTGGTTCACGGCCGGGTTCAGGGCGTTGGCTACCGGGCCTGGCTGGCGAGCGAGGCACGTCGCCGCAGCTTGCGGGGATGGGTGCGAAATCGCCGCGACGGTACGGTGGAAGCCGAGATCGAAGGCGAGGCCGGTGCGGTGGTACAGATGATCGCCGCCTGCCGTCAGGGGCCGCCGGCGGCGAGCGTCGGCGACATCGAGGTGTCCGAGGTTGCCGGATCGGGGGACGTCGGCTTCGAGGTGCGGCCGACCGTGTGAGGCCAGCTATTCGGTCGGGCCGAACAGCGTCTCGAATTCGCGGCGCAGGGCGATGTCAACATCGGCCATGGTCACCGGCAGGCCAAGTTCCACCAGGCTGGTCACACCGTGCTCGCGCACGCCGCACGGTACGATGCCCTCGAAATGCGACAGCTCGGGGTCCACGTTCAGCGAGATACCGTGCATGGTCACCCAGCGCCGCACGCGGATGCCCAGAGCAGCGATCTTGTCCTCGCCCGGACCGGCCTTGGTGGGATGCACCACCCACACCCCCACGCGGTCCTCGCGCCGCTCGCCGCGGACATGGAACGACCACAGCGTACGGATCAGCCATTCCTCCAGTGTCGCCACATAGCGCCGCAGGTCGGGCGTGCGCCGTTTCAGGTCCAGCATCACATAGGCTACGCGCTGGCCGGGGCCGTGATAGGTGAACTGCCCGCCCCTGCCGGTCTCGAACACCGGGAAGCGCTCCGGCTCCACCAGATCCTCGCGCCGCGCGCTGGTGCCGGCGGTGTAAAGCGGGGGATGTTCCAGCAGCCAGACCGTCTCCGGCTCGCGCCCGCTCGCGATCGCCTCGGCGAGGCGGTCCATCTCCGCCAGCGCCTCGGAATAATCGACAAGACCGTCCGACACGCGCCAGCGTACCGGCGCCGCGCCGGGCGACGGCAGCAATGTGGTTTCCAGCTCCTGCCGCGCAGGCGCGCGCATGGTCTCGGTGGTGTTCATGTGCGGCTCCTGCCCACACACATAATCATCGCCGCGCCCGCTGTCTGCCCTGCCGGCATGCAGAGCAAGGATGACGAGCCCGCACGACTGTTCACAGCCCTGTGCGGAACTGCTCCTCGCGGGTCTTGTGGACGCTCAGGCGATCTGTTAGACGATGCCCGCCCGCGTCGGGAGCCACTCTTCGGCTTTTCCGGCGATTGGCGATGCGGTCGTGGCGGAATTGGTAGACGCGCTGCCTTGAGGTGGCAGTGGGTAACACCGTGGAGGTTCGAGTCCTCTCGACCGCACCATTTTCTTCAGGTGCACATTCGTTCGATGCCTGAACGTAGGAGCCGGCCCGGGCCGCCCTGCCCCGGCGGCTGGTAGCAGGCCGCGAAACGGCCCTTCCCCTCACCTTCCGTGAAAGATTGCCGTGCTCAGAGCAGCGGCAGCAGGCGCGGCAGCCATCCCGCCGCGCGCGCATAATCGATGATTTCCGCGATCGGCAACACCAGCAGGAACAGAAGCGAATCGCGCAGCGCGCGGGTGAGCACGCGCGGATGAAAGCGCGGCGCCTCCGCCTCCCGATATAGCGCGAGGCGCGGCCAGAGCAGCGGCACCCGGCGAGCATAGGCCGCATAGGCGGTGCCGAAATGGCTGGCGAGCAGATGCTGCTCCCGCCGCGCGGTGCGGCGGAGCTGGAAACAGGTGACGCTCCCCAGCACCAGCGCCGCAACGAGGCTGCCAAGCGCGAGTCCCGCCCCGGCGGCACAGATGATCGAGAACAGATAGAGCGGGTTGCGCGTGACCGAGTAAGGCCCCTCGATGACCAGCGCCGCGTTCTTGCGCCCGCCGATGTAAAGCGTGCTCCACAGGCGGCCGAGCACGCCCGTGAGGATCAGGCACTGACCGCCAGCCCTCAGCAGGCTCGGCACAGCCGATTCCGGCGTCCAGACGCTCCGCGAGACCAGCAGAACCGCCGCCACAACGCCGACGCAGGTGCCCAGCACCGCGATACGCGCGTGCTGGTCGAGATAGATGCGCCGCGCGCGGGCGCCACCGACGGCGAGGGGTTGCTCGTCAGCCACTCTCATCGAAACCATCCCCGATAGCGGAATGACGGAAGAGCGGCGAAAGCAGGCCGACGCACGGGCCAGCGGGGGACGACGGGCAGGGTCACGGGCGAACTCGATCCATGGACTAGAAGACAAGCGATGGCTGCATTGCTCTGCTCCCGCCCATCGCGCGCCATGGCGGCTTCGCAATTGCGTCAGATTCTTCGCTACCGTGACGACAGGGGCGGCAGGGAAGCTTTGGCGATGCGCGAATTCGCGAATGTCTGGGACGAGCTGTGGTTCCGGCAGCGTTCGGCCGAGATGATGGTGGCGCTGGCCCTGAGCCCCGCTTTGAGCTGGATCGGCCCGTTCGACCTCGTTGAGGAGAGCTTCCTCGCGCGGATGGGCTTCTGGAGCGGCGTACTGGCGAGCTGGTTCATGCTGGTGGCGCTGACCGATTTACTGGTCGCCCGCAGCAGGATGATCGCCGCGCTCGGCAATGTGTGGCGACGCGCCGTCACCCTCGCGCTTGCCGCCGTGCCGATGATCGGCGTCGCAGGCTTCGCGATCGAGACCTTGCACGGCTGGAAACCTTCCGTGGCCGAAATCACCGAGCTTTACTTCCAGATCGTGCTGCTCGGCTCGGCCATGATTCCACTGAGCGACGTGTTAATCGCGCCGCTGATGCGGTCGCCGCGGGTCGCGGGGCGGCCGTTGATCGAACCGAATGAGGACCATGTGCCCCCACCGGAGGCACCGTCTGCTCTGGCCTGCCCGCTGCTGGCGCAGCTTCCTCCCGAAAATCGCGGTCGGCTCGTCTGCCTGGAGATGCAGGATCACTATGTGCGCGTGCACACGACACAGGGCTCGGCGCTGGTGTTAACGCGCCTGCGCGACGCCATTGCGAACACACAGCCGGTGCCCGGCCGGCAGGTGCATCGCTCCTGGTGGGTGGCCGACAGCGCAGTGGAGCGCTTCGAACGCACCGGCCGCACGGGAATCGTCCGGCTCAGCGGCGGACGGCGCGTGCCGGTGTCGCAGCGCTATCTTCAGGACGTCTCCGACGCCTTCGCGTCGCCGGATCGGCCCATGATCGCTCGGGAAGTCGGCCGATAAGCGGTTGTCTTGTGCCTATTGCGGCCCGGCAGCGGTCGCGGTTGCAGCCGGGACGATGTGCACCACTTTATAGCCGCCGGCCTGAAGTGCGGCGAAAAAGGCGGGCAGCATCTTCACGGTCTGCGCGCGGGTGTCGTGGAACAGGATGATGCCGCGCTTGGCATGAGCAAGGCGCTCCATCACCAGATGGAGCTGCACCTCGGGCGTCATCTGCACCCAATCCCCGGCCCACAGGTCGGCCCCGAACACGCCGATGCCGCGCGTCTTCATATAGTCGAGCAACTCGGGCGAGGAGCCGAAGCCGGGAAAGCGGAAGAACGGCACGCGCGGATGCGCGCCAGCCGTGCCGTAAGCCGCCTTCTCGTCCGAGGCGATGCCCTTTTCGATGTCGGCCACCGCCTTGTCGTAAGGCAGGTCCGCCAGCGTCATCGGGTGGGTCTGGCTGTGATGACCGACCGTGTGGCCTTCCTTGATGATGCGCCTGAGCAGATCGGGATGCGCCGCCGAATTGCGGCCGACCACGAAGAAGGTCGCCTGCACGCACGCCTCGCGCAGCGCCTTCAGCGCGGCGGGCGTGGTGGCGGGGAACGGTCCGTCGTCGAAGGTGAGCACCACCTCGCCCTCGGCGAGATCGAGCGTCTGGGGAAAGTGCTTGGTGCCGACCTGAAGGCCGCGCGGATCGACCTCCATCACCCGCGAGGTGCCGAGCTTACCCTCGCAGGAGGCCGCGGCACGGGAAGCTCCGGCCGCCAGCGGCAAGGCGCAGGAGGCCGCGATGAGCAGAGCGGCAAGCCGGGAGAGCGACGGCATCTCAAATTCCAAGCCAGTATCGGGAACCCGTGCCTAGCTCCTTTTCGCGCGAGATGGAATGACGCGATTGGCGGGAATGCCCTGCAAAACCGGCATGCCCGCCCTTGTCCGCCCTCGCCCGACGCGCCCGCTCGCGGCCTAATAGGCGTTGTGGTGCACGGTAACGCGCACGGTCATCAGCAGGATCTTGATGTCCAGCCACAGCGACCAGCCGTTGATGTATTCCAGATCGGCAGCGACGCGCTGTTCGATATCGGCGCGATGATGGGTCGCGCCGCGGAAGCCGCGCACCTGCGCCAGTCCGGTGACGCCGGGCTTCATGGCGTGGCGGCTCCAATAGTCCGGCACCAGTTCCCAGAACAGCGCTCCCTCGGCCCGCGAGCCGAGCGCGTGTGGCCGGGGGCCGACCAGGCTCATGTCGCCGATCAGCACGTTGAAGAGCTGCGGCAGTTCGTCGATGCTGGAGCGGCGCAGGAACTTTCCGAGCCGGGTCACGCGGTCGTCATTGCGCGAGGCCGAGACGCCGCCGGTGTCGTCGGTGCGATCGGTGCGCATCGAGCGCAGCTTGAAGCAGCGATAGGAACGGTTGTTCCGGCCCACGCGCTCCTGCACGAAGAAAGCGGGCCCGGGCGAATCCAGCTTCACCAGAATGGCGAACACGCCGATAATCGGACCGAAGACCACCAGCATGGCGCTGGTCACCACCAGGTCGAAAAGCCGCTTCACAAAGCGCTCGCCGAGATTCAGCGGGCCGCGCGAGATCACCAGGGTGGGATGGTTCTCCCAGCTCGACAGGGCGATCGGCAGCATGTCACCGGTGTCGGCGACCACTTCCGCGTCGAAGCCGCTGAGCCGCATCGCGCGCGACCACAGCATCCGGTCGCGTGGGTCGGCGAAGGACAGCACGATGCGATCGACATCGCGGGCGAGCCGGCCTATGCGGTCGAAGAAGGCGGGATCGCTCAATTCCGGCACGAGGCCGCTGTTGCGCACGTCGACCAGCGTCGTCGAGCGGTTGCCCGAGCGCCGCTCGATCCCCACCCCGTCGGTCAGCACCACGATGCGCGGCTCGATCGCCGGCGCCAGCATGCGCCGCAGCAGGCGGTAGCCGATGAGTCGACTAGCCCACAGCAGGGAGAGCACGATCACCAGCGTGTTCGCGGTTTCGACACGCGACAGATCCTGGCTCACCTTCAACGCAAACACGACGAAGAAGCCGACGGCGACCGCGATGCAAAGCGCCAGGAACGCGGCCAGTAGCGTGCGCCCCAGCACACGCAACGTGCGTATGTCATAGGCATGCAGCAGGAAGGCGGCGAGGAAATAGATCGGCGCCAGCAGCGCGGCGGCGTCGGAAATGTTCTCGATGTCAAAGACGCCATAGCGGATGGCCGACGCCAGCCAGCCGGCGGCCAAGAAGCATAGCATGTCGAGCAGCGCCGCCCCGACAACGAGGGCATAGCGCACGAAATGACGGTAGCGGCTCATAAGGCCGCTGGAAAAACGCCGCGAGCGCCGCCTGTCGCGCGGGGCATCGGCAAGATTGTAAAGTCGAATATCGCTCATGGCCGACTGTTCCAATTCCCCCAACAGTCAGTTTCAAAAAATGCCGGAAAGGGTAGCGTCGCAAACCGCTCCCAGCTCCAAAAAACTACTCCAAGCAATTCACAGACCATAATCCTGGCCTTCGGCTTCGACCGGGAGCCGGATAAGCTCTCGGCAGGCAATCCTGAGCCACTACCCCGATACTTTCGCATCGTTTGAGACGGCGCAGCCGCACGGACATGTCGGCGCCAATTCGCAACAAGACTCCGCACGAGACTCGATTCACGCCAAAAGAATGCGTGCCTATAAGCGGATGATATGACGGGCTTATAGCAGCCGCCAGATGTCCGGCATAATTTGAGGCGCCGCAGCTCGGCGTCAGCTTTCCGGCGCGTCGACGATCGGGTCGTAATGCGAGGCGTCGAAGCCGAGCACGTTCCAGCTCTGCTGCATATGGGGCGGCAACGGCGCGGAGACGTCGATCAGGCGATCGTCGCCACGCGGATGCGGAATCACCAGACGGCGCGCCAGCAGATGCAGGCGGTTCTGCAGGCCACCCGGCAACGGCCAGTTTTCGATGTCGAAATATTTCGGATCGCCGACGATCGGATGGCCGATATGGGCGGCATGGGCGCGCAATTGGTGGGTGCGCCCGGTGACCGGCTTCAGCGATAGCCAGGACAGCTTCTGCCCGGCGTGATCGACCACGGCGTAATAGGAAATGGCGTGGCTCGCCTCATCCTCGCCGTGGCGGGCGACGCGCATGCGCTCGGCCGCCTCGTCCTTGGCGAGATAGGTCGAGATACGGCCCTGCCGGGGCTTGGGAACACCGGGGACCAGTGCCCAGTATACCTTGCGCGCCGAGCGCGAGCGGAAGGTCTTGGCCAGCGTCGAGGCGGCAAGGCGCGACTTCGCCACCAGCAGGATGCCCGACGTGTCCTTGTCGATTCGGTGCACCAGGCGCGGCTTCTGCCCGTCGGCGCCGCGCAGCGCCTCCAGCATGCCGTCGACATGGCGATAGGTGCCCGAGCCGCCCTGGACCGCGAGGCCGAACGGCTTGTTGAGCACCAGCACGTCGCGGTCCTCGTAAAGCGTCATGTCGCGCAGCGCGGCGGCGTCCTTGTCGTCGGAGGAAGCCCGCTTCACGACCGGCGCGGCCAGCGGCTCGCCGGACGGCGCACGCGGCAGCCGCGGGGGCGCCTCGCCGCGCGCCACGGCCTCCTGCGCCTCAAGGAAATCGGCGGCGGAAGGTTGCGGCTTTTCTTCAAGCGGAGGGATGCGGATCGCCTGCCCGGCCGCCAGCCGCGTATTGGTCTTCACCCGCCCGCCATCGACGCGGACCTGCC
Source organism: Ancylobacter sp. G4_0304 (assembly GCF_047501495.1). NCBI lineage: Bacteria > Pseudomonadati > Pseudomonadota > Alphaproteobacteria > Hyphomicrobiales > Xanthobacteraceae > Ancylobacter > Ancylobacter sp. G4_0304. The sequence goes on from NZ_JAZDRM010000021.1 coordinate 42,367, forward strand.
CGCTACGCAGCAGCTTCTGGAGATGGCCGAAGGACAGATCGGGGAAATGCGTCTTGAACCAGCGGTCCAGGCGCATGCCCTCTTCGTCGCGCTCGACGTTGCGTGTCTCGACGGCCATGGAATGACATCTCCTCAAACCCCAGCAGATAGCCGAGACCGGCCTCCGCGTCACGCTTTACGCGCAACGATTCGCCTGCCGGGCGTTCACGCCAGCGCGCGAATGAGAGCCAGACCGCCAAACACGCCGATCAGCGAGAGCGCGACCGAGCCGCCGACATAGAGCGCGGCAAGCCCCGCCTCCCCACGCTCCACCAGCAGCGCGGTCTCCAGCGAGAATGACGAGAAGGTCGTGAAGCCGCCGAGAATGCCGGTGATCGCGAACAGCCGCGTCGGCAATGCCCAGGGCGCCGCCATGCGGAACGCCAGCCAGCCCGCCAGGCAGCCGATGATGAAGGAGCCCAGCACGTTCACACACATGGTGGTGGCGGGAAACCCGGCACCCAGCAGGCGTGGCAGGAACATGTTGGCGCCATGGCGCAGCAGGCCGCCAATTCCGGCACCCACAAAGACCAACAGCAGTTCCTTCATTCCTTCCCCCGCCGTTCCGCGCGCAGCCTCGCCCAATAATCGAGCCGCTTCTTAACCTCGCGCTCGAAGCCGCGCTCATTGGGCCGGTAAAGGTCGAGATGGCCGTCCGGCGCCAGCTCCTGCGGGAAGAAGCTCTGCCCGGCATAGGCGTCCGGGTAATCGTGATCATATTGATAGCCGGCGTGGTAGCCGAGCTCCTTCATCAGCTTGGTCGGCGCATTGAGAATGTGCCGCGGCGGCTGCAGCGAGCCGGTCTTCTGCGCCAGCGCCATGGCGGCGTTGAAGGCGGAATAGGACGCGTTTGATTTCGGAGCGGTGGCGACATAGGCGATGGCCTGCGCCAGGAACAGCCTCCCTTCCGGCCAGCCGACCCGCTCGAAGGCGGTCCAGGCGGCGACCACCTGCGGCATGGCCTGCGGATCGGCCATTCCGACATCCTCGGAGGCCGCGCAGCACAGCCGGCGGAAGATGGTGCCGGGGTCCTCGCCGCCCACGATCATGCGCGCCGCCCAATACATGGCAGCGCTGGCATCCGAGCCGCGCAGGCTCTTATGGAAGCAGCTCAGGAGATTGTAGTGCTCGTCCTGAGCCTTGTCGTAGACCGGGGCGCGCTTCTGCATGGCGGCAGCCAGCGCGGCGACGTCGAGATCCGGCCCCGGCGGCAGCGACAGCAACTCTTCCACCAGCCCAAGAAGATAGCGCCCGTCGCCGTCCGCCATGCCGGAGAGCGCGGCCCGCGCTTCCGCGTCGACCGGAAGCCGCCGTCCCTCCAGCGCTTCGGCGCGCTCCAGCAGGCCCTCGATGGCCGCGGCGTCGAGCGGCTTGAACACCAGTACCCGCGCGCGCGACAGCAGGGCGGCGTTCAGCTCGAAGGACGGGTTCTCCGTGGTGGCGCCGATCAGGGTGACCGTGCCGTCCTCCATGACGGGAAGGAAACTGTCCTGCTGGGCGCGGTTGAAGCGGTGGATTTCGTCGACGAACAGCAAGGTCCCCTGCCCGATTGCACGGCGACCGCGCGCGGCCTCGAACACCTTCTTGAGGTCGGCGACGCCAGTGAAGATCGCGGAAATCTGCTCGAAATGCAGATCGGTCTGCCGCGCCAGCAGCCGCGCCACCGTGGTCTTGCCGGTGCCGGGCGGGCCCCAGAACACCAGCGAGCCAAGCGAATGATTGGCGATCATCCGCGTCAGCATGCCGCCCTCGCCCGTCAGGTGCTCCTGCCCGACCACCTCTGAGAGCTGCTGCGGACGCAGCCGGTCCGCCAGCGGCCGCGGAGCGGCGTTATCGAGGCCGGCAGAGGCGAACAGATCGGCCACCAGCCCTCACCCCGGAAGCATGGCGGTGAGCTTGCGCCCGCCGCGCTGGAGGGTGATGCGCCAGATCCGCGCGCGCTGGGCCGTGACCTGCGCGAGGTCGGCAGTGCGCGCGATCTCGGTGCCGTTCACCTCCAGCACCACATCGCCGGCACGCAGGTTGAAGCGCTCGGCCGGTGAATTCTCGGCGATGGCGGTCACCACCACGCCGGTCTCGACCTCGATTGTGCGCATTTCCTCGGCAACGGCGGGCGACAGGTTGACCACTGTCGCGCCGGCGAAGGGGGAGCGGTTGTCTAGCGTCAGCTCATCGCGCGGCGTGGTCTCCGGCGCCGATTGCAACGCGACGTCCAGCGACATCTCTCGGCCCTGCCGGATTATGCCGAGTTGCGTCGACCCGCCAAGCGGACGGGTGGCGAAACGGTAGCCGAAACCGTCTGGGTCCTCGATCGCCTGCCCCGCCACCGAGATGATCAGGTCGCCCGGCTTGAGCCCTGCGCCCGCCGCCGGGCTGCGCGGCACCACGCTCTGCACCAGCGCGCCGGTCGGGCGCGGCAGGTCGAGTCCTTCGGCGATATCGGCGGTGACCTTCTGGAGATTGGCGCCGAGCCACGGGCGGCGCACCACCTTGCTGCCGCCGAGCGCGGATTGCAGAACCACGCGCACCATGTCGGACGGAATCGCGAAGCCGATGCCCTGAGAGCCGCCAGAGCGCGAGAAGATGGCGGTATTGATGCCGACCACCCGGCCGGCGCCGTCGACCAGCGCGCCGCCCGAATTGCCGGGATTGATCGCGGCGTCGGTCTGGATGAAGAAGCCGTAATCGGTGATGCCGAGTTGGGTGCGGGCAAGCGCGGAGACAATGCCCTGCGTCACCGTCTGCCCGACGCCGAACGGATTACCGATGGCGAGCACGATGTCGCCGACCTCAAGATCGTCGGACGAGCCGAGCGTCGCGAACGGGAAGCCCCCCTTCCCGCCTTTCAACCGGAGGATGGCGAGGTCGGTGCGTGGATCGCGCAGCACCAGCTCGGCATCGAACTCGCGCTTGTCCGCCAGCGCGACCCGCACCTCGTCGGCGCCTTCGATGACATGGTTGTTGGTCACCACGATGCCACTGGGATCGACCAGCACGCCGGACCCCAGCGAACGCTGGATACGCTCGCTGGGCGCATCGAAGCCCGGCACGTCCGGGCCGCCGCGATCGCCGAAGAAGCGGCGGAAGAATGGGTCGTCCAGCAGCGGATTGTTCCGCGGCATGCTCTTCATCGCGTAGACGTTCACGATCGCTGGCGCGGTGCGCGCCACAACGGGAGCGAAGGACAGGCCAATCTCGGCGCGTGACACCGGCACACGCGGCTGCTGGGCCTGCGCGGGAACGATGGTGGCGACGAGGGTGAAAGCGAGGGCGAAGCGCGTCAGCATGTTCATGGCGCAGATATAAACCTCGCCCCATGGCGGAGAAAGGGCAGCGAGGCTCCACACGAGCCTTGCCGGCAACGAAAAAAGGGCGACCCGAGGGCCGCCCTTTTAAAATCCGTCGCAGACGAAGTGCCAGCGGCCCGATCAGGCCGCGACTTCCTCGGACTTGGTGGCTTCGTGGCGGGCGAGATCCGCCGCGCCCTTCGCCGACTCGTCGCGATCGACCAGCTCGATCACGGCGATGGCCGCCGAATCACCATGGCGGAAGCCCGCCTTGATGATGCGGGTGTAGCCGCCGTTGCGCTCCTTGTAGCGCGGGCCGATCACATCGAACAGCTTGCGCACCACGGCCACGTCGCGGACTTCCGCGATGGCCTGGCGGCGGGCATGCAGGCCGCCGCGCTTGCCGAGGGTGATCAGCTTCTCGACCACCGGGCGAAGGTCCTTGGCCTTCGGCAGGGTGGTGATGATCTGCTCATGGGTCAGGAGCGCCTGAGCCATGTTGGCAAACATGGCCTTGCGGTGTTCGGCGGTCCGGTTGAACCGGCGATAGGTCTTGCCGTGGTTCATGGCGAATTTCCTAAAATGCGGCGGCTTTCGAGCCGGGATAAGGGAGGAGCGGCTCGAACGCCGCGCGAATGCTCAGTAGTGATCTTCGAACCGCTTGGCGAGATCCTCGATGTTCTCCGGCGGCCAGCCCGGCACTTCCATGCCGAGGTGCAGGCCCATGGAGGCGAGAACTTCCTTGATCTCGTTCAGCGACTTGCGGCCGAAGTTCGGGGTACGGAGCATCTCCGCCTCGGTCTTCTGGATCAGGTCGCCGATATAGACGATGTTGTCGTTCTTCAGGCAGTTGGCGGAACGGACCGAAAGCTCCAGTTCGTCCACCTTCTTCAGCAGCGCGGGGTTGAACGGCAGCTCCTGCATCGCAGGGCTCTCGGTCTCGCGCTTGGGCTCCTCGAAATTCACGAAGATTTCGAGCTGGTCCTGCAGGATGCGCGCGGCAAAGGCAAGCGCGTCCTCGGGGCCGATCGAGCCGTTGGTCTCGATGGTCATGGTCAGCTTGTCATAATCGAGAATCTGGCCCTCGCGGGTGTTCTCGACCTTGTAGGAGACCTTCTTGACCGGGGAATACAGGCTGTCGACCGGGATCAGGCCGATCGGCGCGTCTTCCGGGCGGTTACGGTCGGACGCCACATAGCCCTTGCCGGTATCGACCGTGAACTCCATGCGGATCTCGGCGCCGTCGTCGAGGGTGCACAGCACCAGCTCGGGGTTCAGCACCTGCACGTCGCCGACAGTCTGGATGTCGCCGGCGGTCACGATGCCGGGACCCTGCTTCTTCACCACCATCCGCTTCGGGCCATCGCCGGCCATCTTGATGGCGATGTCCTTGATGTTGAGGATGATGTCGGTCACGTCCTCGCGAACGCCCGGGATCGAGGAGAACTCGTGCAGCACGCCGTCGATGTGGACAGACGTCACCGCCGCGCCCTGGAGCGAGGACAGGAGAATACGACGGAGCGCATTGCCGAGCGTCTGGCCGAAGCCGCGCTCCAGCGGCTCGGCGACCACGGTCGCGAGGCGCTTGGGATCGCTGCCCACGGCAACTTCGAGCTTCTCGGGCTTGATCAGCTCTTGCCAGTTCTTCTGAATCACTTGCGTCACCCTTGCTTGCGACAGCGCCCGGAACCTTCACCCGGCGGCGCCATCCCCGCCCAGCGGCGGGAGCGAATGCCAAACGCGGCGGCCCCGCGACGCCCGGCGTCGCGGGATTGAAACTGCGTCAGACGCGCCGACGCTTGCGCGGACGGCAACCATTGTGCGGGATCGGGGTCACGTCGCGGATCGACGTCACCATGAAGCCCGCCGCCTGGAAGGCGCGCAGCGCCGACTCGCGGCCGGAGCCGGGACCGGAGACCTCGACCTCGATGGTGCGCATGCCGTGCTCGGCAGCCTTGCGAGCGCAATCCTCGGCCGCGACCTGCGCGGCATAGGGGGTGGACTTGCGCGAACCCTTGAAGCCCATGGCGCCGGCCGAGGACCAGGCAATGGTGTTGCCCTGGGCGTCGGTGATGGTGATCATGGTGTTGTTGAACGACGCGTTCACATGGGCAACGCCCGACGCGATGTTCTTGCGCTCGCGGCGTTTAACGCGGGTAGCTTCCTTGGCCATAAATCTCTCGATCCTTCAGGCGCGCCCGTGATGCCAGGCGCTCGGGACAATAAATGTCATGCGGAACCGGCGGCGCGCTGCCGCCGGCGGTGGAGAGCGGGCGCGAAGCCCGCCCGCCTCACTTCTTCTTGCCGGCGATCGCCTTGGCGGGACCCTTGCGGGTGCGCGCGTTGGTGTGCGTACGCTGACCGCGCACCGGCAGGCCGCGGCGATGACGCAGGCCGCGATAGCAGCCAAGGTCCATCAGACGCTTGATGTTCATCGAAACTTCGCGACGCAGATCACCCTCGACGAGATAGTCGCGGTCGATGGTCTCGCGAATCTGAAGCACTTCCTGGTCGGTGAGCTGGTTCACGCGACGTTCGGCCGGAATGCCGACCTTCTCGACGATCTCGGACGCGAACTTCGCGCCGATGCCGTGAATGTACTGGAGCGCGATGACGACGCGCTTGTTGGTCGGAATGTTTACGCCTGCGATACGGGCCACGAGCCGTCTCCATCTGTACCGGGCAAGCCGGTGATACGTTCCGCCCCGCGTCCGGTGGAGGCCGGCCCTTGCGGGGATACGCGCGAAACCGATCGACATCTGCGAATGATGTCGATCGGCGACGCTCGCTTAAGTGAAGCGCGGCACATAGAGCGATTCACGCCCCATGTCAAGCGCCGCAGCAACTGCAATCCTCAGGCCGTCTCCAGAACCTGGGAAATCGCCTGCTCGACCTCGTCGATCGGGCGCATGCCATCAACCGCCACGAGAAGCCCGTGAGCCTGGTAATAGGGACCGACGACCGCGGTGTCGCGGTTGAAGGCTTCGAGGCGGGTCTTGAAGATCTCCGGGTCGTCATCCTTGCGCACCGGCTCGCCGCGTTCGGCAGCCTCGCGGGCGCGCTGGAGGATACGGCCGACCAGCTTCTCCTGGTCGACCTTGAACTCGATCACTGCGTCGAGCTTCAGGCCCTTCTCGGCGAGGATGCGATCCAGCGCCTCGGCCTGGGCCACAGTCCGCGGGAAGCCATCGAGGATAAAGCCATTGGCGGCGTCCGGCTGGTCGATTCGGTCCGAGATGATGCCGATCACGATGTCGTCGGAGACAAGCTGGCCGGCATCCATCACGGCCTTGGCCTTGAGGCCGATCGGCGTGCCATCGCGAACAGCCTCGCGCAGCATGTCGCCGGTCGAGAGCTGGACGATCCCGTGCCGGGCAACCAGGCGCTGCGCCTGCGTGCCCTTGCCCGCCCCCGGCGGACCGAGCAGAATCAACCTCATCGACGCTTCCCCCTGAGCTTTGCCTTCTTGACCAGCCCCTCATACTGATGGGCCAGCAGATGTCCCTGCACCTGCGCCACGGTATCCATCGTCACGCTCACCACGATGAGCAGCGAGGTGCCGCCGAAGTAGAAAGGCACCGCCGCGTAGGAAATGAGGATCTCCGGAAACAGGCAGACGATCGCAAGGTAAGCCGCACCGAGGACGGTGATGCGAGTCAGCACATAGTCGATATACTCGGCGGTGCGCTCACCCGGACGAATGCCAGGAATGAAGCCGCCATGCTTCTTGAGGTTGTCCGCGGTTTCGGTCGGGTTGAACACGATCGCGGTGTAGAAGAAGCAGAAGAAGACGATCAGCAGCACATACAGCAGCATGAACAGCGGCTGGCCGTGGCCAATCAGTGTCGTCACCGTCGTCAGCCACGCCGGGCCGGACCCCTGCGTGAAGCTCGCGACCGTGGTCGGGATCAGCAGCAGCGAGGAGGCGAAAATCGGCGGGATGACACCCGAGGTGTTGAGCTTCAGCGGCAGGTGCGAGGACTGGCCCTCATACACCTTGTTGCCGACCTGACGCTTCGGATACTGGATCAGCAGCCGGCGCTGGGCACGCTCGACGAACACGATGAACATGATCACCGCAGCAGCCATCAGCAGCACGGCGAGGATCAGGCCGGTCGACAGCGCGCCCTGGCGGCCGAGTTCCAGCGTGTTGACCATCGCGGCCGGGAGTTCCGCCACGATGCCCGCGAAAATGATCAGCGAGATGCCATTTCCGATGCCGCGCGAGGTGATCTGCTCACCGAGCCACATCAGGAACATCGTTCCGCCGGTCAGCGTGATCACGGTGGAGATGCGGAAGAACCAGCCGGGATCCGAAACCACGGCGCCCGAGCCCTCAAGGCCGACAGCGATGCCGTAGGACTGGAACACGGCGAGCACCACCGTGAGGTAGCGCGTGTACTGGTTGATGGTCTTGCGGCCCGCCTCGCCTTCCTTCTTCAGCGCTTCGAGCGTCGGGGAGACGGTGGTCAGCAGCTGGATGATGATGGAGGCGGAGATGTACGGCATGATGTTCAGGGCGAAGATCGCCATGCGCGAGACCGCGCCGCCCGAGAACATGTTGAACAAGCCGATAATGCCCTGAGACGCGGTGCGGAACACGTCGGCGAGCGCGTCGGGATTGATGCCCGGCATGGGGATGTAGGTGCCAAGCCGATACACGAGAAGCGCACCCAGTGTGAACCAGATGCGCTTCTTGAGTTCATCAGCTTTTGCGAGAGCACCGAAATTGAGGTTTGCCGCGAGTTGTTCCGCTGCGGAGGCCATATGGCTCGCTCCTCACTTGATGCCCTGAAAGGTAGTCTAGGCCTGAGGTAATCCTCAGGCCGCCGTTTCGCCAGCCTCGGCCTTGGCCGCAAGCAGCGTCACAGTGCCGCCGGCCTTCTCGATCGCTTCCACGGCCGACTTGGTGGCGTGGGCCACTTCGAGCTTGACCTTGGCCTTCAGCTCGCCCGAGCCGAGCACGCGCACGCCGGCCTTGGCGCGGCGCAGCACGCCGGAAGCCACCAGCGCCGCCTGGTCGACGGTCGCGGAAGCGTCGAGCTTGCCGGCCTCGATCGCGGTCTGGATGCGGCCGAGGGTGACCTCGTTCCAGTCCAGCGCGAAGATGTTGTTGAAGCCGCGCTTGGGCAGGCGACGATGCAGCGGCATCTGGCCGCCCTCGAAGCCCTTGATCGCGACGCCGGTACGCGAGGTCTGACCCTTCACGCCGCGGCCGCCGGTCTTGCCCTTGCCCGAACCGATGCCACGACCGACGCGCATGCGCTTCTTGCGCGCGCCTTCGTTGTCCTTGATGCCGTTGAGGCTGCTCATCGCCTGTCTCCTTTGCCCGTCGTCACGCTTCGACGACGCGCACCAGGTGGCGGACCTTGAAGATCATGCCACGCACGGCGGGGGTGTCTTCGAGCGTCGAACGACGCCCGAGCTTGTTGAGGCCGAGACCGATGAGGGTCGCCCGCTGCTCGCTGGGACGGCGGATCGGGCTGCCGGTCTGCTCGACGGTGATCTGCTTGGCGTTCGCCATGATGCGCTCCTATCAGTCGGTCGCTTCGGCGTCGTCGACGCGACGGCGCGACTGAAGCTGCGACACCTTGAGGCTCCGGCGCGCCGCGACGAGGCGCGGGCTGTCCTGGTTCTTCAGGGCGTCGAAGGTCGCGCGGACCATGTTGTACGGGTTGGACGAGCCAAACGACTTCGCCACCACGTCCTGCATGCCGAGCGTCTCGAAGACGGCGCGCATCGGGCCGCCAGCGATGATGCCGGTACCGGCCGGGGCCGCGCGCAGCACGACCTTGCCGGCGCCGTGATGGCCGTGCACGTCATGATGCAGGGTGCGGCCTTCGCGCAGCGGCACGCGGATCAGCGCGCGCTTGGCGGCTTCCGTGGCCTTGCGGATGGCTTCCGGCACTTCGCGGGCCTTGCCGTGGCCGAAGCCGACGCGGCCCTTCTGGTCGCCGACGACGACCAGGGCGGCGAAACCGAAACGACGGCCGCCCTTAACAACCTTGGCAACACGGTTGATGTGGACCAGCTTGTCCACGAACGTGTTGTCGCGATCCTCGCGTTCACGCTCACGTTCACGAGCCATGATCTTATCCTCAGTAGTTCCGCGGGGGATCCCGCTCGTGATCAGAAGTTGAGGCCGCCCTCGCGGGCGGCATCGGCGAGGGCCTTGACGCGGCCGTGATAGATGAAGGCGCCGCGGTCGAACACCACGTCCTTCACGCCGGCCGCGACGGCACGTTCCGCCACGAGCTTGCCGATAGCCTGGGCCGCCGCGACATCCGCGCCGGTCTTGAGGCTGCCCCGCAGATCCTTCTCAAGGGTCGACGCGGCGGCGATGGTCACGCCCTTCGCGTCGTCAATGATCTGCGCGTAGATGTGCTTCGACGAGCGATGCACCGAAAGGCGCGGCCGCCCGTTCGCCGTCGCGCGGATTGCGCGGCGGACACGCGCCTTGCGGCGCTCGGTAGCGTCCTGATGCTGTGCCATGTTCCGATTCCGTTACTTCTTCTTGCCTTCCTTGCGGAAGATGAATTCGCCGGCGTACTTGACGCCCTTGCCCTTATAGGGCTCGGGGCCGCGATACTCGCGGATCTCGGCGGCGACCTGACCGACCTTCTGGCGGTCGATACCGGACACGACGATCTCCGTCGGCTTCGGCGTTGCGATCTGGATGCCTTCCGGGATCGCGTAGATCACGTCGTGGCTGTAGCCGAGCGCGAGGTTCAGGTTCTTGCCCTGCACCGCGGCGCGATAGCCGACGCCGTTGATCTCAAGCTTCTTCTCGAAGCCCTTGGTGACGCCTTCGACGATGTTCGACACCAGCGTGCGGGAGAGGCCCCACATCGCGCGGTGACGGTTGGTCTCGCCGCGCGGCTTGAACTCGATCACGCCGTTCTCAAGGCTGGCGCCGATCTCGTCGACGATGGTGACTTCCAGGGCGCCCTTGGGGCCCTTGACCTTGACGGTCTGGCCGTCGACCGAGGCGGTGACGCCGGCGGGGACGGTAATGGGGGCTTTGCCGATCTTGGACATGTGCTCTCTCTCCTTCTCCGATCAGAAGACCGTGAAGAGGACCTCGCCGCCCACGTTCTTGTCGCGGGCTTCGTGGTCCGCCATCACGCCCTGCGGCGTGGAGACGACAGCGACGCCGAGACCGTTGGCGACGCGGGGAAGGGTCTTGACGGACGAGTAGACCCGGCGGCCGGGCTTCGACACGCGCGAAATCTCGCGGATCACGGGCTCGCCGTCATAGTACTTGAGCTCGATCTCGAACTCCGAACGTCCGTTCACCGGCTCAGACGCGGTGTAGCCGCGAATGAAGCCCTCGGTGGTCAGCACGTCCAGCACCGAGGCGCGCAGACGCGAGCCGGGGGTGGAGATCTTTTCCTTGCGACGCATCTGCGCATTGCGGATGCGGGTGATCAGGTCGCTGATCGGATCAGTGGTAGACATGGATCAGCCCTCCTCACCAGCTCGACTTGACAAGGCCGGGCACCTGGCCCTGCGAACCGAGCTCGCGCAGCGCGATACGGCTCATCTTCAGCTTGCGATAGAACGCACGCGGACGGCCGGTCACTTCGCAACGGTTGCGAACGCGGACCTGCGCCGAGTTGCGGGGCAGCTGGGCCAGCTTGAGAACCGCCGCGAAGCGCTCCTCGATCGGCAGTTCCTTGTTACTCACGAGGGCCTTGAGACGCGAACGCTTGCCGGCATAGCTCTTGGCGAGCTTCCGGCGGTGTTCGTTCTTCTCGACCGCGCTTTTCTTAGCCATGGTCTTGCTCCTAGTCTCCGCGTTTGGGGCTCCCGCCCCACAGCCGGAAGGGGATGCTTACTTCGCGATGAACGGGAAATTGAAGGCCTTGAGAAGCGCGCGCGCCTCGTCGTCGGTCTTCGCCGTCGTCACGACAATGATGTCCATGCCCCACATCTGATCAACCTTGTCGTAGTTGATCTCCGGGAACACGATGTGCTCCTTGATGCCCAGGGCATAATTGCCGCGGCCATCGAAGCTCTTGGGGTTCAGGCCGCGGAAGTCGCGCACGCGGGGCAGCGCGATGTTCACGAGACGGTCGACGAACTCATACATGCGGGTCTTGCGAAGGGTGACCTTCGCGCCGACCGGCTGGTTCTCGCGCAGCTTGAAGTTCGAGATCGCCTTCCGGGCCCGGGTGACGACCGGCTTCTGGCCGGCGATCAGCGCGAGGTCGCCAGCGGCGGTCTGCACCTTCTTGGTGTCGGCGGTGGCTTCACCCACGCCCATGTTGATGACGATCTTCTCGATCGTCGGCACTTCCATGGGGTTGGCGTAGCCGAACTGCTCGATCATGGCCTTGCGCACGACGGTCTCATAATGAGACTTCATGCGCGGAGTGTAGTTGGTCTCAGCCATCGATCTTCTCCCCCGAGCGCTTGGCGACGCGCACCTTGGTGCCATCCGCCTGCACAAGGAAGCCGACGCGGGTCGGCTTGCCGTCCTTAGGATCGGCGATCGCGATGTTCGACAGATCGATGGGAGCCTCCTTGGAGATAATCCCACCTTCCTGGTTCGCGGTCTGCCGCTGGTGACGCTTCACCAGGTTCACGCCGCGCACCTTCGCGGTGTTGTCCTTGGGAAGCACTTCAAACACTTCGCCGGTGCGGCCCTTGTCGCGGCCGGCGAGGACGACGACCTTGTCGCCCTTCTTGATCTTAGCGGCCATCAAAGCACCTCCGGCGCCAGCGAGATGATCTTCATGTGGTTCTTCGCGCGTAGCTCGCGCGGAACCGGTCCGAAGATACGCGTGCCGACCGGCTCCTTGTTGTTGTTGATCAGCACGGCCGCATTGCGATCGAAGCGGATAACCGTACCGTCCACGCGGCGGATGTCCTTGGCCGTGCGAACCACGACCGCCTTCATCACGTCGCCCTTCTTAACGCGGCCGCGCGGAATCGCTTCCTTCACCGACACCACGATGATGTCGCCGACATGAGCGTACTTACGCTTCGAACCGCCAAGCACCTTGATGCACATGACGCGACGCGCGCCGGAATTGTCCGCCACGTCGAGATTGGTCTGCATCTGGATCATGACGCACCTATTTCTCGTAAAATTGCGCGCTGCCGTAAGACCGGCGCACCCTCAACCCCGTTGCCGGGAAGCTCAGACTTCAACCCGCTTCTCGCCCTGGACCACGATCCAGTGCTTCAGCTTGGACAAGGGGCGGTGCTCCTCGATCCACACAGTGTCGCCTTCCTTCCAGGAGTTCGCCTCGTCATGGGCGTGGTACTTCTTGGAACGGCGGACGGTCTTCTTCAGAAGCGGATGAGTGAAACGACGCTCGACACGAACCACGACGGTCTTGTCCTGCTTGTCGCTCACCACGACGCCCTGCAGCAAACGCTTCGGCATCGCTGTCTCCTCACTTAGCCTGGGCCGCGACAGCGGCCTTCTGCACCTGAACGGTCTTGATCCGGGCGATATCGCGGCGGATCTGACGCACACGCGCGGTATTCTCGAGCTGGCCCGTCGCCTTCTGGAAGCGCAGGTTGAACTGTTCCTTCTTGAGCTTCAGCAGCTCGTCGGACAGCTCGTCAGCGGTCTTGGTCCGAATGTCGGAAGCCTTGGTCATCATATCCCCCGTCACTCGACGATACGTTCGACGAAGCGCGTCTTGATCGGCAGCTTGGCAGCGGCCAGCGTCAGCGCTTCCTTGGCGATCTCCTGGCTCACGCCATCGATCTCGAACATGATACGGCCGGGCTTGACCTTGGCGGCCCAATAATCGGGAGCGCCCTTGCCCTTACCCATGCGGACTTCGGTCGGCTTCGACGACACCGGCACATCGGGGAACACCCGAATCCACACCCGGCCCGCACGCTTCATGTGACGGGTCAGCGCGCGGCGCGCGGCTTCGATCTGGCGAGCGGTGACCCGCTCGGGTTCCAGCGCCTTCAGGCCAAACTGGCCGAAATTGAGGTCAGTCCCGCCCTTCGCAGTGCCGTTGATACGGCCCTTGAACTGCTTGCGGAACTTTGTGCGCTTCGGTTGCAGCATGTCGCGCCTCTTATTCCTTTATTGATCTCACGCCGCGTCGCGACGTGAAGAACGACCGCCCGAGGGCTCCTGCTCCGCCTGACGCTTGTCCTGCGCCATCGGATCATGCTCGAGAATCTCGCCCTTGAAGATCCAAACCTTGACACCGCAGGTGCCGTAGGTGGTGAAGGCGGTGGCCGTACCGTAATCCACGTCCGCGCGCAAGGTGTGAAGCGGCACGCGCCCTTCACGATACCATTCGAGACGCGCGATTTCCGCGCCGCCGAGACGGCCGGAGCAATTGATACGAATGCCTTCGGCGCCGAGACGCATCGCGGACTGCACGGCGCGCTTCATGGCGCGACGGAATGCCACACGGCGCTCAAGCTGCTGGGCGATCGATTCGGCGACGAGGCGCGCATCGATTTCCGGCTTCCGAATCTCGACGATGTTGATGAACACCTCGGAGGCGGTCATCTCCGAGACCTTCTTGCGCAGCTTGTCGATGTCCGCGCCCTTCTTGCCGATCACCACGCCCGGACGCGCCGAGTAGATGGTCACGCGGCACTTCTTGTGCGGACGCTCGATCACGATCTTGGAGACAGCCGCCTGCTTCAGCAGCTTCAGCAGCATCTCGCGGATCTTGATGTCTTCGTGCAGCAGCTGGCCGTACTCGCTCTTGCCGGCGAACCAGCGCGAGTCCCAGGTGCGGTTGATGCCGAGCCGGAGCCCGACCGGGTTGACCTTCTGACCCATCAGGCCTTCTCCTCGACTTCGCGCACCACGATGGTGATATGCGAGAACGGCTTCTCGATCCGGCTGGCGCGGCCACGGGCGCGGGCCGCGAAGCGCTTCATCACCAGACCCTTGCCGACATGGGCTTCCGCGACGATGAGATCGTCGACGTCCAGCTCATGATTGTTCTCGGCATTGGCGATCGCCGATTCCAGGCACTTCTTCACATCGCCCGCGATCCGCTTGCGGGAGAACTGCAGGTCAGCCAGAGCGCTGGCGACCTTCTTCCCCCGGATCAGGCCGGCGACGAGATTGAGCTTCTGGGGGCTGACGCGGAGATTGCGCGCAACCGCCTTGGCTTCCGTATCCGCGAGCGTGCGCGGACGAGCTGCCTTACCCATGACCCTGCCTCTACTTCCGCTTGGCTTTCTTGTCCGCCGCGTGCCCGTAATAGGTACGGGTCGGGGCGAACTCGCCGAACTTGTGGCCAACCATGTCTTCGCTCACCGAGACCGGGACATGCTTGTTGCCGTTGTAAACGCCGAACGTGACGCCCACGAACTGGGGCAGGATCGTGGAGCGACGGCTCCAGATCTTGACGACGTCATGACGACCCGAGCTGCGCGCGGCTTCCGCCTTCTTGAGGAGGTAGCCGTCGACGAACGGACCTTTCCAGACCGATCGAGACATAATTCAGATTCCCTCGCTCACTTCTTGCGGGCGTGACGGCTCGACAGGATGAACTTTCCGGTCGACTTGTTCTTCCGGGTCTTCTTGCCCTTGGTGGGGAAGCCCCAGGGAGTGACCGGATGGCGGCCACCCGAGGTGCGGCCTTCGCCGCCGCCGTGCGGATGGTCGACCGGGTTCATCGTGACACCACGGTTATGCGGCATGCGGCCCAGCCAGCGGCTGCGGCCGGCCTTGCCGAGATTGGTGTTCATGTGGTCGGCGTTCGACACCGCGCCGACGGTCGCGCAGCACTCGCCGTGCACCAGACGCTGCTCGCCGGAGTTCAGACGCAGGATCACGTAACCCTGGTCGCGACCGACGATCTGCGCATAGGCGCCGGCGGAGCGGGCGATCTGGCCGCCCTTCCCGATCTTCAGCTCGACATTGTGCACGATCGTGCCGACCGGCAGGTTGCCGAGCGGAGCCGTGTTGCCGGGCTTCACGTCCACGCTCTTGGCCGAGATCACCTTGTCGCCGACGGCGAGGCGCTGCGGGGCCAGGATGTAGGACAGCTCGCCGTCCTCATACTTGATGAGGGCAATGAACGCGGTGCGGTTCGGGTCGTACTCGATACGCTCGACCACGGCCGGCACGTCACGCTTGGCGCGCTTGAAGTCGACCAGGCGATAGGCCTGCTTGTGGCCGCCGCCACGGAAGCGGACGGTGACCCGGCCGGTGTTGTTGCGGCCGCCGGACTCGGACTTGCCTTCCGTCAGCGTCTTGACCGGCTTGCCCTTGTAAAGGCCCGAGCGGTCGACGATGACGAGCTGGCGAAGGCTCGGCGTTACCGGCTTGAAGGTTTTGAGCGCCATGTCTCTGATCCCCTATGCCAGGCTCACAGACCGGTCGTGATGTCGATGGAGTGCCCCTCGGCGAGGGTCACAACCGCCTTCTTCACGTCGTTCTGTACACCCTTGCGGCCCTTGAAGACTTTCGTCTTACCCTTACGGACCAGCGTGTTGACGCTCTTCACCTTGACGTCGAAGAGCTTCTCGACCGCTTCCTTGATCTGCGGCTTGGTAGCCGTCAGAGCAACCTTGAAGACGACCTTGTTGTGCTCGGACGCAACCGTGGCCTTCTCGGTGATCACCGGGGACACGATGACGTCGTAGTGGCGCGGATCCAGACTCATTTGAAGCGCGCCTCCAGAGCGTCGACAGCCGCCTTCGTCAGCACCAGAGTGCGACGGCGCAGGATGTCGTAGACGTTGATGCCCTGCACGGGCAGCACGTCGAGGTGGTTGATGTTGCGCGAGGCGAGGCCGAAATTGGCATCGACTTCCGCACCCGAGATCACGAGGGCGTTGTCGAGGCCGAGGCCCGCCAGACGCTCCTTGAGCAGCTTGGTCTTCGGCTCGGACAGCGTGGCGTCGTCCAGCACCAGGATCTGCTGATCCTTGGCCTTGGTCGACAGCGCATGCTTGAGAGCGAGCGCACGGACCTTCTTGGGAAGGTCGGACGCATGGCTGCGCTGCACCGGGCCGAACGCCTTGGCGCCGCCGCGGAACTGCGGAGCGGAAGCCGCGCCGTGGCGGGCGCCGCCGGTGCCCTTCTGCTTGTACATCTTCCGCTTGGTGCGGTTGACGTCCGCGCGGGAGAGCGTCTCGTGCGTGCCAGCCTGGCGGCGGGCGAGCTGCCACGTCACCATGCGGTGCAGGATGTCCTGCCGGGGCTCAAGGCCGAAAATCTCGTCCGAGAGCGTCACGGAGCCGGCTTCGGCCCCTTCAAGCGTTTTGACGGCGAGTTCCATCACACGTTCTCCTCAGCCGCAACCTCGGCCGCGGGAGCGACGTCGGCAGCCGGAGCTTCGTCAGCTTCGCCCGGAAGGCGGAACTTGCCGGGCTTCGGCGCTTCGGCCGGCAGCTTCTTCTTCACCGCGTCAGCGACCAGGATCCAGCCGCCCTTGTGACCGGGAACCGCACCCTCGACCGCGATCAGCCCGCGCTCGACATCGGTGTGCACAACCTTGAGGTTCTGCGTGGTCACGGTCTCGACGCCCATGTGACCGGGCATCTTCTTGTTCTTGAAGGTCTTGCCCGGGTCCTGACGGCCACCGGTCGAACCGATCGAACGGTGCGAGACCGACACGCCGTGCGTGGCGCGCAGGCCGCCGAAATTGTGGCGCTTCATGCCACCGGCGAAACCCTTACCCGTGGAGGTGCCCGTCACATCGACGAACTGACCAACCACGAAATGGTCCACCGTGAGCTCGGCCCCGACCGGGATCAGCTCGTTCTCCTCGACGCGGAACTCCGCGAGCTTGCGCTTGGGCTCGACCTTCGCAACCGCGAAGTGGCCGCGCATGGCACGCGTGGTGTTCTGCGGCTTGGCCCGGCCGACGCCGAGCTGAACAGCCACATAACCGTTCTTGTCCAGGGTACGGTGGGCAACCACCTGGCAATTATCGACTTTGAGCACAGTGACCGGAATATGCTCGCCTGCATCGGTGAAGATGCGGGTCATTCCGACCTTCTGGGCGATGACGCCTGACCGCATGGCCGTGTCCCCTCGCCTTTCTTAGAGCTTGATCTCGACGTCAACGCCGGCGGCGAGGTCGAGCTTCATCAGCGCGTCCACCGTCTGGGGCGTCGGGTCGACAATGTCCAGCAGACGCTTGTGCGTCCGCATTTCGAACTGTTCACGAGACTTCTTGTCCACGTGAGGCGAACGATTGACCGTGAACTTCTCGATGCGAGTCGGCAGCGGGATGGGCCCGCGAACCTGAGCGCCGGTGCGCTTCGCAGTGGAGACGATCTCACGCGTCGAAGCGTCGAGTATCCGGTGGTCGAACGCCTTGAGGCGGATTCGAATGTTCTGGCCGTTCATCTGACTTCAGGCTCCCAGAGGGTGGCCGCTTGGGGCTCGCCGAGAGGGCTCTTTGACGAGCTCCACGAAAAAGGGGCGCACGGGCGAACCGGCGCCCCCCGGATTATTCAGTCCATCACTCGATGATGGAGGCGACGACGCCGGCGCCGACGGTGCGGCCGCCTTCGCGGATGGCGAAGCGGAGCTTCTCTTCCATCGCGATCGGAACGATCAGCGCCACGTCAACCGTGATGTTGTCGCCCGGCATCACCATTTCCGTGCCCTCCGGAAGCGTGACGATGCCCGTCACGTCCGTCGTGCGGAAGTAGAACTGCGGACGGTAGTTGGTGAAGAACGGCGTGTGGCGGCCGCCCTCTTCCTTCGTCAGGATGTACGCCTCGGCCTTGAACTTGGTGTGCGGCTTCACCGAACCCGGCTTGCACACCACCTGGCCGCGCTCCACGTCCTCGCGCTTCGTGCCGCGAACCAGAATGCCGACATTGTCGCCGGCCTGGCCCTGGTCGAGCAGCTTGCGGAACATTTCCACGCCGGTCACCGTCGTCTTAACCGTCGGGCGGATGCCCACGATCTCGACTTCCTCGCCGACCTTGATGATCCCGCGCTCGACGCGGCCCGTCACCACCGTGCCGCGACCCGAGATCGAGAACACGTCCTCGATCGGCATCAGGAACGGCAGGTCAACCGGACGCTCCGGCTGCGGGATGTAGGCGTCGACCGCCTTCATCAGCTCCAGAACCGCGTCATGGCCCAGCTTCGGGTCGCCATTCTCAAGCGCGACAAGCGCCGAGCCGCGAATGATCGGAATATCGTCGCCCGGGAAGTCGTACTTCGACAGAAGCTCGCGAACCTCGAGCTCCACGAGCTCAAGAAGCTCCTCGTCGTCGACCATGTCGCACTTGTTCAGGAACACCACCAGAGCCGGCACGCCGACCTGACGGGCGAGCAGGATGTGCTCGCGGGTCTGCGGCATCGGGCCGTCCGCCGCCGACACAACCAGGATCGCGCCGTCCATCTGCGCCGCGCCGGTGATCATGTTCTTCACATAATCGGCGTGGCCGGGGCAGTCGACATGCGCATAGTGACGGTTCGGCGTCTCGTACTCGACGTGCGCCGTCGAGATCGTGATGCCGCGCGCCTTCTCTTCCGGCGCCTTGTCAATCTGGTCGTACGCCGTGAACGTCGCGCCACCGGCTTCCGCCAGAACCTTCGTGATCGCAGCCGTCAGCGACGTCTTGCCGTGGTCAACGTGACCAATCGTGCCAATGTTGCAGTGAGGCTTCGAACGGTTGAATTTCTCTTTGGCCACGGGGCTCTCCGTCGGTCTTGTATTCAATGTTGATACGAAATCACTCGAAAGGCAGGCGCCAAGGCATTGAATACCTTGGCATCCTTTATCAGGCGTACTTGGCCTGAACCTCCTGAGCGACGTTCGACGGCACCTGCTCGTAGTGGTCGAACTGCATGGTGAAGGTCGCGCGGCCCTGCGAGAAGGACCGCAGCGTATTGACGTAGCCGAACATGTTGGCGAGCGGCACCATCGCGTTCACGACGTTGGCGTTGCCACGCATGTCCTGGCCCTGGATCTGGCCGCGGCGGGAGTTGAGGTCGCCGATGACCGAGCCGGTGTAGTCTTCAGGCGTCACCACCTCGACCTTCATGATCGGCTCGAGGAGCACCGCGCCACCCTTCTGCAGGGCTTCACGGAACGCCGCACGCGAGGCGATTTCGAAGGCGAGCGCCGACGAGTCGACTTCGTGGAACGCGCCGTCGGTGAGGGTCACCTTGACGTCGACCACCGGGAAGCCGGCCAGCACGCCCGAACCGAGCACGCTTTCCAGACCCTTGTTGACGCCGGGGATATATTCCTTCGGCACCGCGCCGCCGACGATCGCGCTCTCGAACGCGAAGCCCTTGCCGACTTCGTTCGGCTCGACCGTGAACTTGACCCGTGCGAACTGGCCGGTACCACCGGTCTGCTTCTTGTGGGTGTAGTCGACCTCGGTCTTGCGGGTGATCGTCTCGCGATAGGCCACCTGCGGAGCGCCGATGTTGGCATCGACCTTGTAGGTGCGCTTCAGGATGTCGACCTTGATGTCGAGGTGCAGTTCGCCCATGCCCTTGAGGATGGTCTGGCCGCTCTCGTGGTCAGTCGACACGCGGAAGGACGGATCCTCAGCCGCCAGCTTGGCGAGCGCCAGGCCCAGCTTCTCCTGGTCGGCCTTCGACTTCGGCTCGATCGCGATCTCGATGACGGGTTCCGGGAACTCCATCTTTTCGAGGATCACCGGCTTGGCCGGGTCGCACAGCGTGTCGCCGGTGCGGACTTCCTTGAGGCCGGCGAGAGCGACGATGTCGCCCGCATAGGCTTCCTTGATGTCCTCACGGTTGTTCGCATGCATCAGCAGCATGCGGCCGACGCGCTCCTTCTTGTCGCGGGTCGAGTTCAGGAGACCCATGCCGGTCTCCAGCTTGCCCGAATAGATGCGGCAGAAGGTGATGGTGCCGACGAACGGGTCGTCCATGATCTTGAACGCGAGGACCGACAGCGGATCGGTGTCGCTCGGCTTGCGAACGGTCTCTTCCTCGGTGTCGAAGTCGATGCCCTTGATGGCGCCACGATCGATCGGCGACGGCAGGAAATCGCAGACCGCGTCGAGCAGGGGCTGCACGCCCTTGTTCTTGAAGGCCGAACCGCAGAACACCGGGTTGAACACGCGACCAATGACGGCCTTGCGGATCAGGCCCTTGAGGGTCTGCTCGTCCGGCTCAACGCCATCGAGATAGGCGGACAGAACGTCGTCGTCGAGTTCCACAGCCGCTTCGAGAAGCTTGCCGCGATACTCGACCGCCTGGTCAAGCAACTCCGCCGGAATTTCTTCGTCGTGATACTTCGCGCCGAGCTCTTCATTGTCCCACACGACCGCCTTCATGCGGACGAGGTCGATGATGCCCTTGAAGTTGTTCTCCGAGCCGATCGGGAGCTGGCAGCACACCGGCTTGCCGTCCACGCGGTCGATGATCATCTCCACGCAGCGGAAGAAATCCGCGCCGGTCTTGTCCATCTTGTTGACGAACACAATGCGCGGCACGTTGTACTTGTCGGCTTGGCGCCACACGGTCTCGGTCTGGGGCTCGACGCCCTGGTTGCCGTCGAGCACGCAGACTGCACCGTCGAGCACGCGCAGCGAACGCTCGACTTCAATGGTGAAGTCGACGTGGCCGGGGGTGTCGATGATGTTCAGACGCTTGCCGTGCCAGAAAGCGGTCGTCGCGGCGGACGTAATGGTGATGCCGCGCTCCTGCTCCTGGGTCATCCAGTCCATGGTGGCGGCGCCATCATGGACTTCACCGATCTTGTGGCTCTTGCCGGTGTAATAGAGGATCCGCTCAGTGGTCGTGGTCTTCCCGGCATCGATGTGGGCCATGATGCCGAAATTACGGTAGTCTTCGATGGCATTAATGCGCGACATATCAGATCCTCGTCCCGGCTCTCTTCATCACCAACGGTAGTGAGAGAAGGCGCGGTTCGCCTCCGCCATGCGGTGGGTGTCTTCACGTTTCTTCACGGCGGTGCCGCGATTATTCGAAGCATCGAGCAGTTCGCCCGACAGCCGCTCGACCATGGTCTTCTCGTTGCGGGCACGAGCCGCGATGATCAGCCAACGGATCGCCAGCGCCTGACGGCGCTCGGGGCGAACTTCGACCGGAACCTGGTAGGTGGCGCCGCCGACGCGGCGCGAGCGCACTTCGATCGCCGGGCTGACATTGTCGAGCGCCTGGGTGAACACACCCAGCGGCTCGGACTTCGCACGGCTCTCGACGATATCGAGCGCGCCGTAGACGATCTGTTCGGCGACCGACTTCTTGCCGTCATACATGACGGCATTCATGAAGCGGCTCAGCACCTCGGAACCGAACTTCGGATCCGGGGTAACTTCGCGACGCTCTGCACGGTGGCGACGGGACATCGTTCAGATCCTCACTTCGGCCGCTTCGCGCCGTACTTCGAACGGCGCTGCTTGCGATTCTTGACGCCCTGCGTATCGAGCACGCCACGCAGGATGTGGTAGCGCACGCCCGGAAGGTCCTTCACGCGGCCGCCGCGGATCATCACCACGGAGTGCTCCTGAAGATTGTGACCTTCGCCAGGGATGTAACCGATGACTTCATAGCCATTGGTCAAACGAACCTTGGCGACCTTACGAAGCGCCGAGTTCGGCTTCTTCGGGGTCGTGGTGTAGACGCGGGTGCAAACGCCGCGCTTCTGCGGGCTGGCCTGCAGCGCAGGAACCTTGTTCCGCGCCTTCTGGGCATCCCGCGGCTTGCGGATCAGCTGGTTGATCGTCGGCACTTCTTCTCGCCTTCGTCTCGCTTGCGATCAGGGCAAGAGCGCCCCTTCGCGAACCAAATTCCGCGGCCGCAACCGCATGGATCTCTCAACGGTTCGGAACAGTGAGCATGTGACCGGCGAACCGGCGTACCGAACAGACTGCGAACGAAAAACGCGCCGCCGGCCGAAACTGGCCGAGGGCGCTAACGTTCAGAGGATCACACGGGCAGCTGAGCTGCCGCTGCGCGATCATGCGCCGGTTATGGTCATGCTTGCGTTCCGGCAGCGTCTTGGATTTCTGTGCCTGGGCATGGCGCCCGAACGCGGTAAATCCAACCGCCTGCCGTGAAAGTAGGCGCCTTCTACGCGCCGACTCGTCCCAAGTCAAGCGAGAAAGCGAGCAACCTTGCGGGTTCGTGAAGGCCCGGCGCCCTGTCTGAGAGCGCCATTTGGCGGTTTCGTGCCGAAACGGCCGTTCTTTACACCATCTTAACCCGCTCGCCGGCGGCAACAACATCTGACGGCGGATTATCCCCGCCCTGAGTCGCGGCGAAAGAATCGCGCGTCGCGACCAGCTCGTCCCGCAGGCGCAGCAGATTCGGCAGGTCATGTCCCGAGGCGCCGAGAATCGCCTGAGGAATCGATTCTGCCTTGTCGCGGAGCGCCCTGCCCTCGCCAGTCAGCGCCACGATGAGCTGGCGCTCATTGGCGGGATTGCGCCGACGGGTGATCAGCCCCATGCCCTCCAGCCGCTTGAGCAGCGGGGTGAGAGTGCTCGAATCGAGCAGCAGACGGTCGGCGATGCCGCCCACGGTCTGCTCGGGCTCCTCCCACAGCACCAGCATCACGAGGTACTGCGGATAGGTCAGGCCCAGCTGCTCCAGCAGCGGCCGATAGCTGCGCATCACCGCATGGGCTGCCGAATACAGGGCGAAGCAGAACTGGCTCTCCAGCCGCAGCACATCGCGCATGTCGCTCATCTCACTCTCCCGAGGCATCCCTTTCAGGCTATCATCGCACAATAATAGTTATTGCGATAACTTTTCGCTAGACGCCGGCCGAAACGCACGCTATCAGATTTCTATCGCGCACGATATTTCATCGATGCAACCAACCGGCGCTGCGGCGCCACATCAGGAGTGCTGATCATGAAGGTTCTCTACAAGACCCAGGCTACGGCCACTGGCGGTCGCACCGGTTCCGCCGCCACCTATGATGGCGCGCTCAAGGTCGATCTGGTCACGCCGAAGGAGCTCGGCGGGCCGGGCGGTCCCGGCAATAATCCCGAGCAGCTGTTTGCAGCCGGCTATTCCGCCTGTTTCCTGGGCGCCATCAAGTTCGTGGCCGGCCAGCTCAAGATCAAGGTCGCGGAAGACAGCACCGTCACCGCCGATGTCGGCATCGGCCCGCGCGACGACGGCCAGGGCTTCGGGCTCGACGTGGCGTTGACGATTGCCCTTCCCGGCATCGAGCGCTCGGTGGCGGAAGATCTGGTACAGCGCGCTCATGTCGTCTGCCCCTATTCGCATGCCACCAAGGGCAGCCTCGATGTGCGCCTGACGGTCGCCTGACACCGGAATGCCGCGTAATTACAAGGGTCGCCCGTCGCCGGGCGACCCTTTTTGTCATGCTGGTCGGTGCCAAAGAAAAAGGCCGCTCCGTGAGGAGCGGCCTTTTCCATTTTTGGTTGGTCGAGCCGACAGGCGGCGGATCACTCCGCCGGGGTCGGCCCTTCAAGGGCCGGCACGTTGGCCGGCGCCATTTCCTGCTCGTTCTGCGCCACGATGAGATCGTCGCGCGAGGTCGCGGTGACGCGCAGCTTGGACATCTGCGCGCCGGTGCCTGCCGGGATCAGCCGGCCGACGATCACGTTCTCCTTCAGGCCGCCCAGGTCGTCGGACTTGCCGTTGACCGCCGCCTCGGTGAGGACGCGGGTGGTCTCCTGGAACGAGGCCGCGGAGATGAACGAACGCGTCTGCAGCGAAGCCTTGGTGATACCGAGCAGCACCGGGTGACCGGCCGCCGGCTTCTTGCCTTCCGCGATCAGCACCTCGTTGATCTCGTTCAGCTCCGAGACATCGATCTGCTCATTGGTGAGCAGGTCGCTGTCACCAGCGTCGTCGATCTCGACCTTCTGCAGCATCTGGCGAACGATCACCTCGATGTGCTTGTCGTTGATGAGCACGCCCTGCAGACGATAGACCTCCTGGATCTCGTTCACGAGATAGGCGGCGAGTTCCTCGACGCCCTTGATCGCCAGGATGTCGTGCGGCGCGGGGTTGCCGTCGACGATAAAGTCGCCCTTCTCGACGAGGTCGCCATCCTGGAGATGGATGTGCTTGCCCTTCGGGATCAGGTACTCGACGGCCTCGTCGGTCGAGTCCTGCGGCTCGATCGTGAGGCGGCGCTTGTTCTTGTAGTCCTTGCCAAAGCGGATCGTGCCGGCAATCTCGGCGATGATCGCCGCATCCTTCGGACGACGCGCCTCGAACAGTTCGGCCACGCGCGGCAGACCGCCCGTGATGTCGCGGGTCTTGGCGCTTTCCATCGGCACGCGGGCGAGCGCGTCGCCCGCCTTAACCGTGGCACCCGGATCGGCCGAGATGATCGCGTCCACCGGCAGGGTGTAGCGCGCCTCGCCGCCGCGCGGCAGCTTGGCGATCTTGCCGTCCGCGCCGCGCACGATCATCGCCGGGCGCAGTTCGGACGCGCGGCCCGTGCGCCAGTCGGTGACGACGCGCTTGGCGATGCCGGTCGACTCGTCGACCGTCTCGCTCAGCGATGCGCCTTCCACCAGGTCCTCGAACCCGACCGTACCCTCGACCTCGGTGAGGATCGGGCGGGTATAGGGGTCCCACTCCGCGATGCGCTGGCCGCGCTTAATGGCGTCGCCATCATCCACCTTCAGCTTGGCGCCGAACTGGATACGGTGCGCCGCCTTTTCCGAACCGTCGTGATCGATGATCAGGACGGACAGGTTGCGGCTCATCGCGATCAGTTCGCCGTCCGAGTTCCGCACCACGTTGCGGTTGCGGATCTTCACCGTGCCCTCGAACGAGGCCTCGATGAAGGACTGCTCAGAGAGCTGCGCCGCGCCGCCGATGTGGAAGGTACGCATGGTAAGCTGGGTGCCCGGCTCGCCGATCGACTGCGCCGCGATGACGCCAACCGCCTCGCCCATGTTCACCGGCGTGCCGCGCGCCAGGTCGCGGCCATAGCAGGTGCCGCAGACGCCGCTCTTGGCTTCGCAGGTCAGCACGGAGCGGATCTTGATCTCCTGCACACCAGCCTTGCTGATGCGCTCGACATCCGCCTCGTCCATCATGTGGCCGGCCGGAACCAGCACATTGCCCGTGCCGCCCTCGATCACGTCTTCCGCCGCAGTGCGGCCGAGGACGCGCGAGCCCAGCGTCGCGACGATGTTGCCGGCGTCGATGATCGCACGCATGGCGATGCCGTTGGTCGTGCCGCAGTCGCGCACCGTGATGATGCTGTCCTGCGCCACGTCGACGAGGCGACGGGTCAGGTAGCCCGAGTTCGCGGTCTTCAGCGCGGTGTCGGCCAGACCCTTACGGGCACCGTGGGTCGAGTTGAAGTACTCGAGCACGGACAGGCCTTCCTTGAAGTTCGAGATGATCGGCGTCTCGATGATCTCGCCCGAGGGCTTGGCCATCAGGCCGCGCATCGCCGCAAGCTGGCGCATCTGCTCACGCGAACCACGCGCGCCGGAATGCGCCATCATGTAGATCGAGTTGATCTGCTTCTCGCGGCCCGTCACCGGGTCCTTCTTCACCGCCGAAATCTCGGCCATCATCTCGTCGGCGAGGCGGGCGGAGCACTTGCCCCACGCGTCGACGACCTTGTTGTACTTCTCGCCCTGGGTAATCAGGCCGTCATTGTACTGCTGCTCGTACTCCTTGGTGAGCGCACGGGTCTCTTCGACCATGTCCCACTTCTTGGAGGGCACCACCATGTCGTCCTTGCCGAAGGAAATGCCGGCGCGGAACGCGTTGGTGAAGCCGAGCGTCATGATGCGATCGCAGAAGATGACCGTCTCCTTCTGACCGCAATGGCGGTAGACGGTGTCGATCATGTTCGAGATTTCCTTCTTGGTCATCAGCTTGTTGACGACGTCGTAAGGAGTCTTCGCGGTCTTGGGCAGCAGTTCGCCGAGCTTCATGCGGCCGGGCGTGGTCTCGTAGATCTTGGAGACCTCGTTGCCGTCCTCATCCACGCCGATATAGCGCCCGCGCACCTTGGTGTGCAGCGTGATGACCTTGGCAGCCAGCGCGTGGTCGATCTCGCCCATATTGGCGAAGGCCATGCCCTCGCCGGGCTCACCCTCACGCATCATGGTGAGATAGTACAGGCCGAGCACGATGTCCTGCGACGGCACGATGATCGGCGCGCCGTTCGCCGGGTGCAGGATGTTGTTGGTCGACATCATCAGCACGCGCGCTTCGAGCTGCGCCTCGATCGACAGCGGCACGTGGACCGCCATCTGGTCGCCGTCGAAGTCCGCGTTGAAGGCCGAGCAAACCAGCGGGTGCAGCTGGATCGCCTTGCCCTCGATCAGCACCGGCTCGAAGGCCTGGATGCCGAGGCGGTGCAACGTCGGGGCGCGGTTCAGCATCACCGGATGCTCGCGGATCACCTCGTCGAGGATGTCCCACACCTCGGGACGCTCCTTCTCGACCAGCTTCTTCGCCTGCTTCACGGTCGCAGAGAGACCCTTCGCGTCGAGACGCGAATAGATGAAGGGCTTGAACAGCTCCAGCGCCATCTTCTTCGGCAGGCCGCACTGGTGCAGCTTCAGCTCGGGACCGACCACGATCACCGAACGGCCGGAATAGTCGACGCGCTTGCCGAGCAGGTTCTGACGGAACCGGCCCTGCTTGCCCTTCAGCATGTCGGCAAGCGACTTCAGCGGGCGCTTGTTGGCGCCGGTGATGACGCGGCCGCGACGGCCGTTGTCGAACAGCGCATCGACCGCTTCCTGAAGCATGCGCTTCTCGTTGCGGATGATGATGTCCGGCGCCTTCAGCTCGATCAGCCGCTTGAGGCGGTTGTTGCGGTTGATGACGCGGCGATACAGGTCGTTGAGATCCGAGGTCGCGAAGCGGCCGCCGTCCAGCGGCACCAGCGGACGCAGGTCCGGCGGAATGACCGGGACATGCGTCAGGATCATCCATTCCGGCTTGTTGCCGGACAGCTGGAACGCCTCGACGATCTTCAGGCGCTTGGCGAGCTTCTTGGGCTTCAGCTCGGTGGTCGCCTCGGCGATCTCCTTGCGCAGGTTGCCGGCGATCTTTTCCAGATCCATGCCGCGCAGCAGCTCGCGGATCGCCTCCGCACCGATCAGCGCGGTGAACGAGTCATCGCCATATTCTTCCTGCGCGCGCAGATAATCCTCTTCCGAGAGGAGCTGACGCTCCTTCAGCGGGGTGAGGCCCGGCTCGATCACGCAGTAATATTCGAAGTACAGGATGCGCTCGAGGTCCTTGAGCGTCATGTCGAGCAGCAGGCCGATGCGGCTCGGGAGCGACTTCAGGAACCAGATATGCGCGACGGGAGCGGCCAGCTCGATGTGGCCCATGCGCTCGCGGCGCACGCGCGAGAGGGTGACCTCGACGCCGCACTTCTCGCAGATGATGCCCTTGTACTTCATGCGCTTATACTTGCCGCACAAGCACTCGTAGTCCTTGATCGGACCGAAGATGCGCGCGCAGAACAGGCCGTCACGCTCGGGCTTGAAGGTCCGGTAGTTGATGGTCTCCGGCTTCTTGATCTCGCCGAACGACCAGGACTGGATCTTTTCCGGGCTCGCGATCGAGATCTTGATCTGATCGAAGGTCGGCGCAGGCGCCGCCGGATTGAAGAGATTCATCATCTCTTGATTCATCGCCGTCTCCTTCGGCTGGACCCGTTCCTCGCCGTCGCGGGTGAACAGGGTCACGGAAAAGTCTGGTCGTTTGGCGCGGTCGACGCGCGCAGAAAGCCAAAAGGCCCTCCGCGCGCGGGGTTAATGGTGGCTTACTCGGCCGCCGGCAGGCTCTCGCCCGCGCCCGGCACCGCGCTCTGCGTCTTGGAGTTCATCAGCTCCACATTCAGGCCAAGCGAGCGCATTTCCTTCACGAGAACGTTGAAGCTCTCGGGAATGCCCGCCTCGAACGTGTCGTCGCCGCGGACGATCGCCTCGTAGACCTTGGTGCGGCCGGCGACGTCGTCCGACTTCACGGTGAGCATTTCCTGCAGCGTATAGGCCGCGCCATACGCCTCCAGCGCCCACACCTCCATTTCGCCGAAGCGCTGGCCGCCGAACTGCGCCTTGCCGCCCAGCGGCTGCTGGGTGACGAGCGAGTACGGGCCGATCGAGCGCGCATGGATCTTGTCGTCCACAAGATGATGCAGCTTCAGCATGTAGATGTAGCCGACGGTCACCCGACGGTCGAACTGCTCGCCGGTGCGGCCGTCGAACAGGGTCGACTGCGCGGACTTGTCGAGGCCAGCCAGTTCCAGCATGCGCTCAATGTCCGCCTCGCGGGCACCGTCGAACACCGGAGTGGCGATCGGAACGCCGCGACGCAGGTTCGATCCCAGCTCGACCAGACCTTCCTCGTCGAGCGAGGCGATGGTCTCGTCTGCGCCATAGATCTTGGCGAACGCGTCCTTGAGCGGGGCGATCTCGTTGGCCGCGCGATATTGTTCGATCGCACGGTCGATCACCTTGCCAAGGCCCGCGCAGGCCCAGCCCAGATGGGTTTCGAGAATCTGCCCGACATTCATGCGCGAGGGCACGCCGAGCGGGTTGAGCACCATGTCGACCGGGGTGCCGTCCTCAAGGAACGGCATGTCCTCGACCGGGACGATGCGCGAGACCACGCCCTTGTTGCCATGCCGGCCGGCCATCTTGTCGCCCGGCTGGATCTTGCGCTTCACCGCGATGAAGACCTTGACCATCTTCATCACGCCGGGCGGCAGCTCGTCGCCGCGCTGCAGCTTCTCGACCTTGTCGAGGAAGCGCTGCTCAAGGCGCTTCTTCGACTCGTCGTACTGGTTGCGGATCGCTTCCAGCTCGCTCATCAGCTTGTCGTCGGCCACGGCGAACTG
This sequence comes from Ancylobacter sp. G4_0304, assembly GCF_047501495.1. Lineage (NCBI taxonomy): Bacteria > Pseudomonadati > Pseudomonadota > Alphaproteobacteria > Hyphomicrobiales > Xanthobacteraceae > Ancylobacter > Ancylobacter sp. G4_0304. Next base: position 71,440 of record NZ_JAZDRM010000021.1, read on the forward strand.
CCACCACTGGCTGCGCGGATAATCCGTCATCAGCGAGCGGGTCAGCACCGTGTCCTTCTTGAAGCCCTTCGGGCCGGCGACCGCGGTCTTGCCGTCCAGCATCTCAGCGAGACGGCCGAACACGTTGCGATCGAGGATCGCCTGCTCGTCGTCACGGTCCTTGGCGAGACGCTCGATCTCCTCGCGCTCGATGGCCTGGGCACGCTCGTCCTTGTCCACGCCGTGGCGGTTGAACACGCGCACCTCGACCACCGTGCCGGTGACGCCCGGGGGAACGCGCAGCGAGGTGTCGCGCACGTCGGCCGCCTTCTCGCCGAAGATGGCGCGCAGCAGCTTTTCTTCCGGGGTCATCGGGCTTTCGCCCTTCGGGGTGATCTTGCCGCAGAGGATGTCGCCGGCCTGAACTTCGGCGCCGATATACACGATGCCGGCTTCGTCCAGGTTCCTGAGCGCCTCTTCCGAGACGTTCGGGATGTCGCGGGTGATTTCCTCGGGACCCAGCTTGGTGTCGCGGGCCATCACCTCGAACTCCTCGATATGGATCGACGAGAAGATGTCGCCCTTCGAGATGTTCTCGGACAGCAGGATCGAGTCCTCGAAGTTGTAGCCGTTCCACGGCATGAACGCGACGAGGATGTTCCGGCCGAGCGCCAGATCGCCGAGGTCGGTCGAGGGACCGTCCGCGATGATGTCGCCCTTCTTCACCGTGTCACCCACGCGCACCAGCGGACGCTGGTTGATGCAGGTCGACTGGTTGGAACGCTGGAACTTCTGCAGCCGGTAGATGTCGACGCCCGACTTCGACGGATCGTTCTCTTCCGTCGCGCGGATGACGATACGGGTGGCGTCCACCTGGTCGATCACGCCGGTGCGGCGCGCGGCGATGGCGGCGCCGGAATCGCGGGCGACCACGGCTTCCATGCCGGTACCGACGAAGGGCGCGTCGGCGCGAACCAGCGGCACCGCCTGGCGCTGCATGTTCGAGCCCATCAGCGCGCGGTTCGCGTCGTCGTTCTCAAGGAACGGGATGAGCGCGGCCGCGACCGAAACGAGCTGCTTCGGCGACACGTCCATGAAGTCCACGCGGTCCGGCGTCACCAGGAGCACGTCGCCGGCGTGACGGCAGACGATCAGGTCCTCGGTGAAGCGGCCTTCCGCGTCGAGCGGGATGTTGGCCTGCGCGACGTAGTACTTCCCCTCCTCCATGGCGGAGAGATAGACCACCTCGTCCTGCACCTGGCTGTCGCGGACGCGACGGTAGGGCGCCTCGATGAAGCCGTACTTGTTCACGCGGGCGAAGGTCGCCAGCGAGTTGATAAGGCCGATGTTCGGGCCTTCCGGCGTCTCAATCGGGCAGATGCGGCCGTAATGCGTCGGGTGCACGTCGCGCACCTCAAAGCCGGCACGCTCGCGCGTCAGACCGCCCGGGCCAAGCGCCGAGAGACGGCGCTTGTGGGTGATCTCCGACAGCGGGTTGGTCTGGTCCATGAACTGCGAGAGCTGCGAGGAACCGAAGAACTCGCGCACGGCGGCTGCCACCGGCTTGGCGTTGATCAGGTCCTGCGGCATCACGGTGTCGATGTCGACCGAGGACATGCGCTCCTTGATGGCGCGCTCCATGCGCAGCAGGCCGACGCGGTACTGATTTTCCATCAGCTCGCCGACCGAGCGCACACGGCGGTTGCCGAGGTGGTCGATGTCGTCGATCTCGCCCTTGCCGTCGCGCAGCTCCACCAGCGTCTTGATGACCGCGAGAATGTCCTCGCGGCGCAGCACACGCACGGTATCCTCGGCGTCGAGGTCGAGGCGCATGTTCATCTTCACGCGGCCCACGGCCGAGAGGTCGTAGCGCTCGGAGTCGAAGAACAACGAGTGGAACATCGCCTGGGCGGAATCGAGGGTCGGCGGCTCGCCCGGACGCATCACGCGGTAGATGTCGAACAGCGCGTCCTCGCGCGTCACGTTCTTGTCGACCGCGAGCGTGTTGCGAATATAGGCGCCGATATTCACATGGTCGATGTCAAGGATCGGGAGCTCGTCATAGCCGAGTTCACCAAGCTGCTTCAGCATCTTCTCGCTGACTTCCTCGCCCGCTTCGACGTAGATTTCGCCGGTGTGCGGGTTCACGAGGTCCTCGGCCACGTACTGGCCGATCATCTCGTCGTCGGAAATCTTGAGCGCCTTAAGGCCCTTCTCGGCGAGCTGGCGCGCCTGGCGCACGGTCACCTTCTTGCCGGCCTCGATCACGACTTCGCCGGTGTCGGCATCGACCAGATCGGACACGGCCTTGTAGCCCTTCATCCGCTTGGGATCGAAAGGCATGCGCCATCCATCCTTCGTGCGATCGAAGGTGATGGTCTCGTAGAAGGTGTTGAGGATTTCCTCGCCGGCCAGACCCAGCGCGAACAGCAGGCTCGTCACCGGAATCTTGCGGCGACGGTCGATGCGCGCGAACACGATGTCCTTGGCGTCGAACTCGATATCGAGCCAGGAACCGCGATAGGGAATGATACGGGCGGCGAACAGCAGCTTGCCCGAGGAGTGGGTCTTGCCCTTGTCGTGGTCGAAGAACACGCCCGGCGAACGGTGCATCTGCGAGACGATCACGCGCTCGGTGCCGTTCACGATGAAGGTGCCGTTCATCGTCATGAGCGGGATGTCGCCCATGTAGACGTCCTGCTCCTTGATGTCCTTGACGGACTTCGCGCCGGTATCCGGGTCCACATCGAACACGATCAGGCGCAGCGTCACCTTCAGCGGCGCCGCGAACGTCATGCCGCGCTGGCGGCACTCGTCCACGTCATATTTCGGCGGCTCGAACTCGTAGCGGACGAATTCGAGCATGGCAGCGCCCGAAAAGTCCGAGATCGGGAAAACCGACTTGAAAACCGCCTGAATGCCGTCGTCCGCACGCCCGCCCTTCGGCTCGACGATCTGCAGGAACTGGTCATAGGACGCCTTCTGAACCTCGATGAGGTTCGGCATCTCGGCCACTTCCTGGATCTTGCCGAAAAACTTGCGGACCCGCTTACGACCGGTGAACGTCTGCGCCATGTCGCTCCTCGCTCCGTCCGAGTATACGTCTGCACCCTCCAGGTCCCGCGGCGGGTCATCCCGCCCCTAAGTCCTGGAACGCGTGTCGCGGAACGTCCGGAAAGCGATACGACGCCAATGCGCCGATTTTCCGACCCGTCCGCGCCCGACGACTCGCCGGGCCACCCCGCGGAACCTGTCCGCCTGGGATGGCCGGGGAAGCCGTCGAGGCCTTCCCGATGCCGCCGACCTGACACCAACGGCGAAAAGGAGCCGCCGGCGGACCGGCGGCTCCCGATGACCTCAAGAGATCACTTGAGCTCGACCTTGGCGCCAGCCTTCTCCAGCTGGGCCTTGAGCTTCTCGGCTTCGTCCTTGGCCACGCCTTCCTTGACGGGCTTCGGAGCGCCTTCGACCAGGTCCTTGGCTTCCTTGAGGCCCAGGCCGGTGATGGCGCGCACTTCCTTAATCACTTCGATCTTCTTGTCGCCGGCCGCGGCCAGGACAACGGTGAACTCGGTCTGCTCTTCAGCAGCCGGAGCGGCAGCGCCGCCAGCCGGGGCAGCAGCCACGGCCACGGCGGCCGCAGCGGAAACGCCCCACTTCTCTTCGAGGAGCTTCGCGAGCTCGGCAGCCTCGAGGACGGTCAGGGAGGACAGCTCGTCAACGAGCTTCGACAGATCAGCCATTTTATACAGTCCTTGGATTTAGGTTCGAACCAGTATCAACCGGGAAGCCTCACGCGGCTTCGTTCTCTCTGGCATAAGCCCCGAACACGCGGGCGAGCTTGGCAGCCGGCGCGGTGCTGAGCTGGGCGATCTTGGTCGCCGGGGCCTGGATAAGGCCGACCAGCTTCGCACGCAGTTCATCAAGGGACGGCATGGTGGCCAGAGCCTTCACACCATCCACGTTCAGGGCAGTCTTGCCGAACGCTCCGCCGAGAATGACGAACTTATCGTTCGTCTTGGCGAAGTCGACGGCAGCCTTCGGGGCCGCAACAGGATCGCTGGAATAGGCGATCAGGGTCGGACCCTTCAGGAGGGCGCCGACATGAGCGACGTCCGAGCCTTCGAGAGCGATCTTCGCGAGGCGGTTCTTCGCCACTTTGACGGTCGCACCACTCGCCTTCATCTGCCGACGCAGGGTCTGCAGCTGGGCGACGGTGAGGCCGGCATAGTGGGCCACGACGACGACCGAAGTGTTCTGGAACACTTCGGACAGCGACGTGACGAGCTCTTCTTTTTGTGCTCGATCCACTTCACTTGCTCTCCGGTGGCAAGGTGGGAAATCCACCCCGCCGGGTTTGCGCCTTGCCGTTTTCCCGGGAAGGAAAACGACGGTTAGTATCCTGTCCCCTGGGACCGAAAACCGGCCAAGGCGCTGGTTCGAGCCGAAATCCAAGGCGCGGCAAGCCGTGCCTCATCTCTCGGTCGTCCCCCGTCTATGCTGGCCCCGAAGTGGGATTAAGCCGCACCCGCAAGGGTTTGGCGCCGGCAGTCTCGGACAGGATTAAGCCGGCAGGGCGAGCCCTACCGGCCTCTTCACCCGAATTAACGGGCAAAAGCCTGGAATCGAAATCAGTACGCGGCCGACTCATCGCCGGCCGCGAAACTGCCCATATAGTGGGTCGTCTGGGATTTGTCAGCCCCTGATATCACCATGGGCTTGACAAATCCACCTCTGCGCGATCACGCCGCCGAGACGACCGTGCCCGGCTCGACCTTCACGCCCGGGCCCATCGTCGAGGAAACGGCGATGCGCTGGACATAGGTACCCTTGGCACCGGTCGGCTTGGCCTTGACCACCGCGTCAACGAAGGCGCGAATGTTCTCGGCCAGCTTGTCGGCCGGGAACGAGGCCTTGCCGATGCCGCCATGGATGATGCCGGCCTTCTCGACGCGGAACTCGACCGCGCCGCCCTTGGCGGCTTCCACGGCGCCCTTGACGTCCATGGTCACGGTGCCGACCTTCGGGTTCGGCATCAGGCCGCGCGGGCCGAGCACCTTGCCGAGACGGCCGACCAGCGGCATCAGGTCCGGGGTCGCGATGCAGCGATCGAAGTCGATCGTGCCGCCCTGGACGATTTCGAGCAGGTCCTCGGCGCCCACGATGTCGGCACCGGCGGCCTTGGCCTCGTCGGCCTTGGCGCCGCGCGCGAACACGGCGACGCGCACGGTGCGGCCCGAGCCGTTCGGCAGGTTGCACACGCCACGGACCATCTGGTCGGCGTGGCGGGGATCGACGCCGAGGTTGATCGCGACCTCGATGGTCTCGTCGAACTTGGCGGTGGCCCGCTCCTTCACCAGCCCGATCGCCTCGTCGAGGCCGTAGAGCTTGGTGCGGTCAATACCTTCGCGGGTGTCGCGAACACGCTTTGCAATCTTAGCCATCAGCTCAACCCACCACCTCGAGGCCCATCGAACGGGCGGAGCCTTCGATCATGCGCACCGCCGATTCGACGGTATCGCAGTTCAGATCCTTCATCTTCTTCTCGGCGATCTCGCGCATCTGCGCCTGGGAGATCTTGCCGACGAAGCCGCCCTTGCCGGGGGTCTTCGAGCCCGAGCCGGGCTTCTTCTTGGTCTCGAGGCCGGCCGCCTTCTTCAGGAAGTAGGAAACGGGCGGGGTCTTGAGCTCGAAGGTGAAGGAACGGTCCTGATACGCGGTGATCAGCACCGGGATCGGCATGCCCTTTTCCATCTGGGCGGTCTGCGCGTTGAACGCCTTGCAGAACTCCATGATGTTCAGGCCGCGCTGGCCGAGCGCGGGACCGATCGGCGGGGCGGGGTTCGCCGAGCCGGCAGGCACCTGCAGTTTCACGTAGCCGGTAATCTTCTTCGCCATGAAAGGCTCCTTGGGCGCGTGCGGCTGCCGGCCGCAAACGCCAAGCACGCCGGCATGGAAAATCCACGGCCGGCGCGTGTAAGGGGTCGCGGTGCGGCATGGTTGATCCCGGCTGGCGAACCGGGCATGCCTCCCGCGGATGGGGCGTCACCTATGCGTCACAAGGGTGATGCGGGCGTGGCCATACACCAGGTTCGGCAAAAAGGAAAGCGCGAAGGAGCGCTCACGCCGCGGTCGACAGGCTGCGCTTGCCGCCATTGCGCTGCGCCTCGCGCGCGAGGATCGCGTCGGCGTCGAGATCGCGGATCGGCGTGCCGAGGTCGCGCGGCACGTCGCCTTCCAGCTGGAGCGCGAGGTATCGCCCGCAGCACACGCGCAGGAACGAGGCGAAGTTCTCTACCCCGCCATGGGCGAACAGGAGTTCCTCATGCAGCCGCGCGAGAAGCTGCGGCAGGCTCATCCCGTCGCGGCCGGCGATTTCCTCCAGCACCTGCCAGTACAGGTTCTCCAGCCGCACGCTGGTGGAATAGCCGTTAAGACGCACCGATTTCAGCCGCGTCTGCCAGAGACGGGAATCGGCCTCGATGAAGAGCTTGCACATGTTGCGCGTCCTCGAAGCCATTGCCGGAGCATCCTCATGGGCCGCTCCGGCACCGGCGTTGTCACACCATGATAGCGCCGATGGCGCGCGAGGCGAAGCCCGTCAGGCCGCCTTGGCGGAGGCGCCGTGGCTGATCGATGTGCCGAGCACGGCAAGGAACTGCGACAGCCAGGCCGGATGCGCGGGCCAGGCCGGCGCGGTCACGAGATTGCCGTCGGTCACGGCCGCATCGATGGCGATGTCGGCATAGGTGCCGCCCGCCAGTTCCACTTCCGGACGGCAGGCCGGATAGGCCGAGCAGGTCCTGCCCTCCAGCACCTTCGCCGCCGCCAGCACCTGCGCGCCGTGGCACACGGCGGCCACCGGCTTGCCGGCGTCGAAGAAGTGGCGCACAGCGGCGATCACCGTGGCGTCGAGCCGCAGATATTCCGGCGCCCGACCGCCGGGAATGACGAGGGCGTCGTAGCGGGCGGCGTCGATGTCGGCGAAGGTCGCGTTCAGCGCGAAATTGTGTCCGCGCTTCTCGGAATAGGTCTGCTGGCCCTCGAAATCATGGATCGCGGTCGCCACCGAATCGCCCGCCTTCTTGCCGGGGCATGCGGCGTGCACGGTGTGACCGACCGCCAGCAGGGTCTGGAACGGCACCATGGTCTCGTAGTCCTCGGCGAAGTCGCCGACGATCATCAGGATGCGCTTGCCCGTCATGTCTGTCTCCTCCCGGTGGCCGCCCTGTTCCGGGCGGATCGAAAGGCAGGATAGGGCCGGCGCCGGCGTGCGGGGTGTTATCCCGCTAACGCGCCCGACAACGAAAAAAGGCGCCGCCGAAGCCGCGCCTTTCCAAAAGTGCGATGGGAAGAGAGGATCAGACCTTCTCGACCTGCCCGAATTCCAGCTCGACCGGGGTAGCGCGGCCGAAGATCGACACCGCGACCTTGAGGCGCGAGCGCGAGTCGTCCACTTCCTCGACGATGCCGTTGAACGAGGCGAACGGGCCGTCGGACACCTTGACGGTCTCGCCGATCTCGAAGGTGACGGACGGCTTGGGCCGCTCGATGCCTTCCTGCACCTGCTGAAGGATGCGCATGGCCTCCTTCTCGGCGATCGGCATCGGCTTGTTGTCGGCGCCGAGGAAGCCGGTGACCTTCGGCGTGTTCTTGATGAGGTGGAAGGCCTCGTCGGTGAGGTCCATCTTCACCAGCACATAGCCGGGGAAGAACTTGCGCTCGGCGTCGACCTTGCGGCCCCGGCGCACCTCGACGACCTTCTCGGTCGGCACCAGCACCTGCTCGAACAGGTCGGTAAGCCCGCGCTGCGCGGCCTGCTCCTTGATGGAGTCGGCGACCTTCTTCTCGAAGTTGGAATAGGCGTGGACGATGTACCAGCGCATCGGCATCGATTGGTCCCCCTCAGCGGCCGATCTGGAGGAGCTGCGCCACGGCGAAGCTCAGGATCTGGTCGGCGACCAGGAAGAACAGCGAGGCCAACACCACCATGACGAACACCATCGCCGTGGTGATCAGCGTCTCGCGACGGGTCGGCCAGGACACCTTGCGGGCTTCCGCGCGGACCTGCTGAAAGAACTCGACCGGGTTCGTCTTAGCCATGCTCGTCTCGAAACGCCTCTGAATGCGGGAGGGCCGCGCCGTCGGCGCCGTCCGTCACGCAAATGCCGTAGTACGGGATCAGGCCCGCACCTTGCCGTCCAGACGCCCGGGTTTCCCCGAACGCACGATGCGGGCGTATAGCCCGCAAAGCCGCCTCGCGTCAAAGGACGATTTATGGGCCCTGCCCGCCATTCGCCGGTTGGAATGGCAGGAGTGGAGGGACTCGAACCCCCAACCCCCGGTTTTGGAGACCGGTGCTCTAACCAGTTGAGCTACACTCCTAGATGTCGGCACGGTCGGCACGCGCGCTGTGGGACGTGTCCCGTGGCGCCCGCCTGAAGCCGAAGCATCGCGGACGAGTGTCTAGTCAGCCGCACGCGGTCTGTAAAGAGGGGCCCGCGCCACGTTCACCGCGGGACAGCACCCGGCTCGTCTTGAATCTGTGGATGCCTTGCCACACTCTGCGCACGCTCATCCATCCGGCCCGGCCCCTTCGGCGGCCGCATTGGCCCCGCGCCTCCTGCAGGAACCTCGCATGCCGCCCTTCAAAGACATTCCCAAGGCCGCCAGCGGCGATTTCGTCGGCCGGTTCCGTGAGATCGTGTCCGACCCGCTGAACCTGCTGATCCGCCGCGAACCGGCAGCCGGCACGGTCGAGGATGGCCATGTATGCCTGCACAATGGCAACCGCGTCGCGGTCCGGGGGCCGCATTCCTATTACAGCGCGTTCTCGGACATCCTGATCTTCAATCGCGGCGTACACGAGCCGCTCGAGGAGTTCGTTTTTCAGGAGCTTATGCCCCGGTTGCCCGAGGCGCCGATCATGATTGAGCTCGGAGCTTACTGGGCACATTATTCGATGTGGCTGAAGCGACTGCATCCGGCGGCCCGGGTCATCATGGTCGAGCCCGAATCGGAAAACCTTGCCGCGGGACAGTATAATTTCGCCACCAACGGTTATGAGGGCGAGTTCATCCAGGCTTTCGTCGGCAGCGGGCATTTCGACGTCGACCCGTTCCTCGACGCGCAGGGCCTCGACCGCATCGACATCCTGCACTCCGACATCCAGGGTTACGAAGCACAGATGCTGAAGGGCGCACGCGCCGCGCTCGATGCCCGGCGCGTCGATTACCTTTTCGTCTCGACGCATGGCCAGCCTGTGCATCAGGAGGTCCGGGCCGAGCTTGACGCGCGCGGCTACCGCATCGAGGTAGCCAGCGACGATCATGAGACCACCTCCTATGACGGCTTCATCTTCGCCTCCAGCCCGGAAAAGCCGCCGGTGTTCGACGGCTTCCGGCCGCTGACGCGCAACACCATCAATAATATGACCCCGGGCGAACTGGTGGCCTTCGTCAGTTCGGTGCACCTCGCCCGCTGAGGCACGCACCGGCGACGCCCCGCCGCGGTGCGGCCGAGAAGCGCTGGCGGAACGGCTCGATCCAGCGCGTCTCCGCCGCCAGCAGCAGGACGGAGCCGGCAAGCGTCAGCGTGAGCGTCGCCACTGGCAGCCTCCATCCTTCATGAGGCTGCCAACCCAGCGAGATCATCAGCTGGCTCATCACCAGCCAGTGCAGGATATACGCGGGGTAGGACAGCTCACCGAGCCAGCGGTCCCACCGCGTCGTCCCGGTCAGCGCGGCAAGCGTCGGCAGCAGGAGCGCGATCGCCGGCGGCACCAGATGTTCCGAGAGGCCGAACGCGCGCCAGCCGGCCACGACGGCAATGACCAGCACATAGAAGCCGGCCACTACTACCGGGCGCAGGCGGCCCCGTGGATCGACGGCCAGCCGCTGCCGCGCGCGATAAGCAAGCGAGCCGGCGAGAAACCAGCCGAGCTCAAACGGGAAGAATCGGTAGGTCCAGGGATCGCCGAGCCCGGTCAGCTTGAGAAATGCCAGCTTGGCGCCGATCGCGCACAGTGCGATGCCTGCCAGAAGCAAGGTCGATCGCCGCAGCAGAAACGGCGCAAGGAGGTAGAAGCTCAGCTCGACGCCCAGCGACCATGCCGGCGGCACGGCAAGCGCCCGCCACACCGGAATCTCCGACGCGCGAAAATCGGTAAAGAACGCCACCCGGCCATCGTGGACGCCGAGGAACATCGCCATGTCCTGAAAGAACATGGTCAGGTTGGTCGCCCCGAGAAAGCCCAGCAGAAGAGATCCGCCGGTCCCGGCATCGGGCAGTCGGGCAAGCCGATCCCAGGTGGCCAGCGGATCGCCGCCGGTCACTAGCAGGGCGGCGTTCCAACTCGCGGCCGCGACCAGTAGATAGACTGGCAGCAGGCGCAGATAGCGCGCCGCATAGAATCGCCAGACAAATCCCCGGCCGAGCCGCTCCGGCGTGTATTTCGCCTCCAGCACCATCTGCATGTAGAAGCCGGAAATCACGAAGAACGCTTCGACGGCCAGATTTCCGGGCATCCAGCCTTGGCCGGCGATCGTTCCGGCATGGGCAAAGACGACCGCCACCGCCAGCAAGAGGCGCAGCACCCCCATATATCGCCCTTCCCCCGGAATCGACCGGCATGGATCATGCGGACGACGCGCGTCCCGTCAAACCAGACCGGCCGGGACATGGCCGGCCAGTCCACAGGATAGTCAGGATCCACGACACCGGCAGTCGTACCGGCGCCCCGGCCGCTCGAACCGCCACACGACATCGGCGCCGACGACCAATGGCCGGCGCGACCATGGTGCACGCCATCATTGTCCTGGGCCGAGAGGCTCGGCCTCCACGCCCGAGCCTCCCGCAGTGCGTGACGGCTTCTTCGCGCCGGGCGCCGCACAGTCGCGATTCGCTCCCGTCCCCGGCGCGTTCTCGAAGCTGCAGCGCGTCTCCGGCGGCGAGCCGCAGACCTTGGTCAGATTCTTGAAGCCGACACACTTCCCGTCCGGCCCGCGATAGCCTGGCCCGCCCTTACAGCCGCAGCCCGTCCAGGCGGGCCGATCCGGGCAGGCAGCCGAGGCCGTGTCGGCTGCCCCAAGGGACGCCGCCAGCAGGAGGGCAGACCATATCCGGCCATACCGAAGGAGTATCGCAGGCGCGTGCATTTGCGCCGACAATACACGCCATGGATGCAGCTGTCAGGGAGTGCCCGGCTGGCAGACCCTGCGGTAGGCACAAACAAAAAGGGAGCGTCGCAAGGACGCTCCCTTCTGCATAATCAGTCGCTAGCCGGCTTAGCCGGCCCGTCCATCACTCGATGATGGAGGCGACGACGCCGGCGCCGCGAAGGAATGCGGTTTGCCGCTTTCCGTCGTGGCTTCGATCACTCGATGATCGACGCCACCACTCCCGCTCCAACCGTGCGGCCGCCTTCGCGGATGGCGAAGCGGAGCTTCTCTTCCATCGCGATCGGAACGATCAGCGCCACGTCAACCGTGATGTTGTCGCCCGGCATCACCATTTCCGTGCCCTCCGGAAGCGTGACGATGCCCGTCACGTCCGTCGTGCGGAAGTAGAACTGCGGACGGTAGTTGGTGAAGAACGGCGTGTGGCGGCCGCCCTCTTCCTTCGTCAGGATGTACGCCTCGGCCTTGAACTTGGTGTGCGGCTTCACCGAACCCGGCTTGCACACCACCTGGCCGCGCTCCACGTCCTCGCGCTTCGTGCCGCGAACCAGAATGCCGACATTGTCGCCGGCCTGGCCCTGGTCGAGCAGCTTGCGGAACATTTCCACGCCGGTCACCGTCGTCTTAACCGTCGGGCGGATGCCCACGATCTCGACTTCCTCGCCGACCTTGATGATCCCGCGCTCGACGCGGCCCGTCACCACCGTGCCGCGACCCGAGATCGAGAACACGTCCTCGATCGGCATCAGGAACGGCAGGTCAACCGGACGCTCCGGCTGCGGGATGTAGGCGTCGACCGCCTTCATCAGCTCCAGAACCGCGTCATGGCCCAGCTTCGGGTCGCCATTCTCAAGCGCGACAAGCGCCGAGCCGCGAATGATCGGAATATCGTCGCCCGGGAAGTCGTACTTCGACAGAAGCTCGCGAACCTCGAGCTCCACGAGCTCAAGAAGCTCCTCGTCGTCGACCATGTCGCACTTGTTCAGGAACACCACCAGAGCCGGCACGCCGACCTGACGGGCGAGCAGGATGTGCTCGCGGGTCTGCGGCATCGGGCCGTCCGCCGCCGACACAACCAGGATCGCGCCGTCCATCTGCGCCGCGCCGGTGATCATGTTCTTCACATAATCGGCGTGGCCGGGGCAGTCGACATGCGCATAGTGACGGTTCGGCGTCTCGTACTCGACGTGCGCCGTCGAGATCGTGATGCCGCGCGCCTTCTCTTCCGGCGCCTTGTCGATCTGGTCGTACGCCGTGAACGTCGCGCCGCCGGCTTCCGCCAGAACCTTCGTGATCGCAGCCGTCAACGACGTCTTGCCGTGGTCAACGTGACCAATCGTGCCAATGTTGCAGTGAGGCTTCGAACGGTTGAATTTCTCTTTGGCCATAACTCTCTTCCCTCAGCGACTTTCGGGGGCCGCAAATCGGGGCGTGGATAGGCGGTTTCGGGCCGCTCCGCAAGGTGGATTCGCCCGGCCGGCGATGGAGCGCGCCGGCTGGAGCGGGTGAAGGGAATCGAACCCTCGTCATCAGCTTGGAAGGCTGTTGCTCTACCATTGAGCTACACCCGCATCCGGGTACGGCACGAAAGCCGTCAGGCGGAGCGTCTCGGCGCCGCCGGGGACCTGAGCTTTCTGGAACAGATCGCGGTCGCGCGCAAGGCGGTCGCCGATCGGCCGGAACCGGCCGAAGAAGGACGTGGTGGGGGAGGTAGGACTCGAACCTACGAAGGCATAGCCAGCGGATTTACAGTCCGCCCCCTTTGCCGCTCGGGACACTCCCCCTCGCACGTCGCTTAAGAGCCAGCCGCCGTGTCAATCCTCGGCGCCGGCCCTGCCCGACCCGGAAGCGCGATCGAATGACTTCGGCGCTCCCGTTGCGGCGCGCTTTATGGTGACGTGCCCGTGACGTGTCAACCCCGCACGAGCGCCCGCCCACCGCCATGATGTGGATGAATTTTCCGCACGGCACCGCCGGGGCCCATGCGCGCACCCTTTGCAATCGTGCGGCGGCGTGAGATGAACCAGCCTATGAACGAGCGACCGCCCCACCCGTCCAAGCG